>DATBCR010000460.1:0-2613 GCA_036270375.1 Pseudonocardiaceae bacterium
ACCGACATCCTGCGGGAACTGGAGAAGCCGGGCCGCGATCCACGGCCGGCGTTCCGGACGGCGACGTTCACCGACGGCGTCGACAAGCTGACGGACCTCAAGCCGGGGATGCTGCTGGAAGGCGTCGTCACCAACGTGGCCGCGTTCGGTGCGTTCGTCGACATCGGGGTGCACCAGGACGGGCTGGTGCACGTGTCGGCGATGTCCCGGAACTTCGTGAAGGACCCCAGGGACGTCGTGAAGTCCGGCGATGTCGTGCGGGTCAAGGTGATGGACGTGGACATCGCGCGCAAGCGCGTGTCGCTGACTCTGCGACTCGAGGACGAACCCGAGACGACGCGGAGCGCCCAGCGCGGCCCGGCGCCGGCCGGTGGCAAGCAGCAGCGCGGTGATGGCCGCCCTCGGCCCGATCGCCGGCCAGCGCCGAGTGGGTCGCTCGCGGACGCGTTGCGCCGTGCGGGGTTCGACGGCGACAAGGGTGGTTCCTGATCGGACGGACGCGCCAGCCTCCGTCACGCTCAGTCAGAAAAGGACTCGGCCGGCCGGGTAATGTTATTCACGTGCGAGTGAGCGCGACATCTGTGCTCTGGTCATGGCTGCCGACAACGGTAATCTCAATAAATTACCGACGGCATGGGAGTCACGACAATGAGCGGTCGAGTGCGACGGATTGCCTGCTTGTTCGCCGTGGCTGGTTGTCTTTCCTGGCAACAACTTCCGGCCGTGGCAACGGCGGCGGGGCGAGTCGACCTCACTCTCTACTACGACGAACCGGTGATTTCCGCAGGCGGTAACGGCACCCAGACGGTCACCGTCGCCAATTCCGGCGCCGATGCCACCGGCCCCATCGATCTGACCATCACGACGCCGGTATTCGTGGCCGTCAAGCAGGACACAGCGCTGCCACACAACTGCCAACTCCTTTACCGGGACGCCAATTCGGACGACACCGTGCCGGAAGTGGTGCGATGTGTGCTCTGGCCGCTGCATCACGGCGAAGCCGCCAGCCTGCCGTTCACGCTGTCCGTCGACGACAACGCCGCGCCCGGCATCACGTTCGGCGAGGCGACCGCGCTGCCGGCAACCGGTTCGCCGGACGTCGAGCAGCACATGGCGGACAATCTCGGCTGGCCGTCCGTCGTGGTGGCCAATCCGCCGAGCACCGGCAGCGGGCCGTCGGCCGGCCACGTCACGGATCTCTACGTCACCACCGACCTGCCGGCGATCGCCGTCGGCACACCGGGATTCGAGACGTTGACCGTCGGCAACCGGGGTCCGCAGGCGACCACCGGACGGATCCGACTGCTGGTCGTCACTCCCCCGCTGGTCCGGGTCGACGACGCAACCGCGCTGCCGGCTGGTTGCGGATTCCGTTACGACAGCCCGGATCCGGCCGCACCCCAGGTCGTCGGCTGCACCGTCGCCGGGCCGTTGGCGGTCGGCGGCCAGGCCACCGTGCGGGTTCCGCTCGCCGTCGTGTTCGGATCGCCGGTGCAGACCAGTTGGGGCGTCGCCGACGTGTTCCCGGACCGGGCGGGCGGCTCGACCGACCTCGATCCGGTGCCGGCCAACAACGTCATCGAGTCTGGGGTGCAGGTCATCGGCTGAGAGGCGGACGCGCATGCTGCTGGAGGTCGGGGCCATCGTCGTCGCGGTGTCGCTCGGGGTGGCCGCCCTGCTCTACGTCGTCCAGCATTTCGTGCCACACTCCCGCCGCCGCGAGCACAATGACGTCGCCGGTTTCGTCTACGCGGTGCTCGGCGTGCTGTTCGCGGTGATGCTCGGCTTCGTCGTCGTGATCGAGTGGGAGAGCCTGGAAGCCACCAAGGGCACCACGTTCGACGAGGCCAACGAACTCGGCGCGCTGTTCTGGAATGCGCGCGCGCTGCCGCCGTCGGTCGGCGGGGCGCTGGAGCGGACCACCAAGGACTACGCCACCGAGGTGATCGACGCCGAGTGGCCGCTGATGGGCAACGGCGAGTCCAGCTCGCTTGCCACCGGTCTCGTCTACACGATGCGGGACGAGATCAACGCGCTGCCAACGGAAACACCGCGGGAACAGACTGTCTACCAGCAATCGCTCGACCACGTGAACAACCTCGCCGCGGCCCGCCGCAAGCGGATCGACGAGAGCGCGGAACGGGTGCCCGGCGTCCTGTGGGTGGTGCTGATCCTCGGCGCCGTGCTGACCGTCGGCTACTCGTTCCTGTTCGGGCTGGCCAACTTCTGGTCGCATCTGCTGATCTCCGCGCCGCTCGGCGTGATGGTGGTGCTGGCACTGATCGTGATCGACCAGTTGAACCACCCGTTCAGCGGGATGGTCGCGGTCAGCCCGGAGGCGTTCCACATCTTCCTCAACCGACTCCCACCGCAACGCTGAGGAGCCCGCGATGGTCGTCCAGGTCGTCTGGTGCGCCGTGGTCGCGACCGGAGCCGCCGTGGTGGTCGGCGTGCTTGTGTTGGTGCTCAACGGGATCCGGCTCGGCGAGCGGCGGGAGAAGTGGCACGACCAGACGACCGGCCCGGCCGGCGCGATGTTCAACGCGCTGTTCCTCGCGTCGTTCGCGCTGTCGCTGGTGCTCGCATGGCAGGCGTACCAGCACGCCATGGCCG
>DATBCR010000461.1:0-2463 GCA_036270375.1 Pseudonocardiaceae bacterium
CAGCGCGGCGGCGGCCAACTGGTCGGCCTCCCACAGGTAGTTCCACAGCCCGTCGCTGCACACCAGCACCACGCCGGGCCGGTCAGGGCTGATGGTGCGCACGTGCGGTTCGATTTCGCCGGCGTCGGCACCGATCCACGACACCAGGGCGTGCGACCGGGGGTCGGCGAACGCCTCGGCCGCGCTGAGCTGCCCGGAGCCCACCATCCGCTCGGCCCAGGAATCGTCAACGGTCAGGCACATCGAACCGTCGCTGTCCGACTCATCGTCGTCGCCGGGTGCGGTGAGCCAATACGCCCGGCTGTCCCCGACCCAGCCCACCGTGACATCGGTCCCGGTGACGACAGCCGACACATAGGTGCAAGCCGGCGAGTTGGTCGAGCCGGGCCCGCTCAGCTCGGTCACCGCCGTCACCGCCGCTGCCACGGCTTCCCTTGTGGCATCGGCAAGATCGGCACCACCACGGACCGAGGCAAGCAGCACGTCGGCTGCCGCGTCGGCGGCCGCCTTCGCCGCCTCGTCCGGCCGGTCCGATGTGGACACTCCGTCGCAGACGACGACCACGAGGTGTTCCGGCCGTCCGGTGCCGTCCGGGTCGGCCGCCACCCGCAGTGCCATGGCGTCCTCGTTGCGGTGGTGCCGCAGGCCCCGGTCGCTCACCCCAGCCACCCCGGTCAGGTCCAGCTCCACCCGGTCGCGGACCTCGGGCTGGCTGAACCCGCACCGCGCGCAGAAGCCGTCGGCGTCGATATCCGGTGCGCCACAAGCGACACAGGCCTGCCTGGGCCGCGTCTGTGCGGCGTCGGGCGTGCCGGCCGCGACCAGCAGCAGGTCGGCGCCGCACTCCTCGCAGAACCGGTCACCGGCCAGCGTGTCCGTGCCGCAGTCCGGGCAGGCCGGCCCGGCCCCGTCGATCACCGTCCCGTCGACCATCGGCTACACCCACGTCTTGGGTCGCACCGTGTTCGCCCGGTCCACCAGGGCGATCCGCTGGTCGGCGCTCGGCGAAAGGCGGGCAAGCGACCGGTAGTGCCGTTCAAGGCCCAGCCGCAGGTCCCGTTCGGTGAGCGCGCAGCCGAGCACCCGCTTGCCGGCGATCGCGATGGCCGGCCGGTTGGGCATGCCGCCGACCCACCGCCGCGTCGCCTCCAGCAGCTCGATGGACAGCCGGGCGCGCCGTTCCGCGTCCAACTGCACGCCTTCCAGCTTGGTGCCGGCGGTGATCAGGTCGCCCTCGGTGAGGTCCGCCTGTCCGTCGACGTACATGCTGGCGCGGATCGCGGCCAGCTGCGCCGCGACGTGGTGACTGGAGTGCGCCGGCACGGATTCCAGCACGCCGACCGACCCGGCCCGGTCCTTGTCCAGCAGCCGAACGCGCGCCAGGCCGAACGCGGCGCTGACGAAACCGCGGTCGGTGCGCCACACCAAATCGTAGTAGCGCGCCGCCGCTTTCAGATTCCCTTGGCGTTCCTCGGCAATCGCGAGCGCGAGCTTGGCGGCGAGTTCGCCGGGCAGCCAGCCGTAGACGAGATCGAAGTGGTTGCGGGCCTCCTGCGGCCGGTCCGCGATCAGCGCGACGAGGCCTCGGTACCAGGTGACCCGCCAGTCGCCGGGTTCGCTCGCCGCCAGCTCGTCCAGGTCCCGGCCGGCGCCGAGCAGGTCGGCCTGTTCGATCCGGGCGCGCGCGATCCGCAGCCGCACCTCGACCGTGTTCAGCGGCGCCGCTGACAGGCTGGCGATCACGGCCGCCGGGTCGGTCGCGGCGGACGTGGCCAGCAGGCCGGCGGCCGGGTCGGTGGTGTCCACCTGCGGCACCGGCAGCGCGGCGACGACGGCGACCGGGTCCGGCCGGTCCGGCCAGTGGTCCGGGTCCGCGCCGAACACGCCGCGTTCCGGGCTGAACAGCGTGGACATCGCGGGGCGGGGCTGGCCGTCCTCGGTCGCCATCACCTCGCGCAGCACGCCGGTGAGCTGGTCGACGAGTTCGGCCGCGGACTCGAACCTCGCGTCCGGGTCAGGGTCGGTCGCCCTGGCCAGCAGCCGGTAGTACGAGCCGTGTTTCGCCAGCAGCGGCACGTCGGTGGCGTCCGGCAGCTTTTCCTTGTAGGTGCCCAGATAGTCGAAGTTGAACGTCAGCACGGCGAGCGTGCGGGCCACCGTGTAGAGGTCCGAGCCGGGCGACACGCCTTCGGTGGCCAGTTCGGGGGCGCAGTAGCCGTCGGTCTTGTAGGTGGGGCTCTCGTCGTCGTCGATCCGCCGCACCGCACCGAGGTCGATCAGCTTGACCTGTTCCTGGCTCTGGATCACGTTGTCCGGCTTGAAATCGCAGTAGACGAGGCCGAGCCCGTGCAGATATCCCAGTGCCGGCAACACTTCCAGCGCGTACGCGATGGCCTGGCCGACCGGCAGCGGGATCAGCTGGCCGCCGCTGTCCCGGACAGACCGCAGTTCCTTGAGCGACTG
>DATBCR010000462.1:0-1669 GCA_036270375.1 Pseudonocardiaceae bacterium
GTGATGACCGGGGCGGCGACCGCAACAACAGTCGCACCGGCGGCCCACGTAGCTGGAGCGACCGCGCCCCGTCCCGCGACACCGATCGTGGCGCGAGCCGCGGCTATGGCCAGGGTGGCGACCGCAACAGCAACCGGGCCAGTGGTTCCCGCGACTGGAACGCTTCCCGCGACAACGACCGAAGCGCTGGTCGTAGCTCTGACCGTGGCGGCTCCCGCGACTGGAGTCCTTCTCGGGACAGCGATCGCGGGGCCAGCCGTGGCTTTGAACGCAGTGGTGATCGCAACAACCGCGCCGGCGGCTCCCGCGACTGGAACGACCGCGGCCCGTCTCGCGACAACGATCGCGGTGCCAGCCGTGGCGGCGACCGGAACAACCGTGCCGGCGGCCAGCGCGAGTGGAACGACCGTGGCGGCAACGGCCGTGCCGGTGCCGATCGGGGTCCGCGCGACTGGTCGGATCGTCGTGCCCAGCCGGGCCGCGATCGCAACCCGTCCGGCAGCCGGGATTCCGCCGACAGCCGGCCCGGTCGCGACAACCGGTGGCACAGCTCCGGCGAGCCACGCCGCGAGGGTCCACGTGGCGACAAACCCTCCTTCCGCGACAAGCCGCGGTACCGCTCGGATCGCCACGCCCGGCCGCCGCAGGACCGCTCCGACAAGGACCCCCAACCGGAACCCACTCCCCCGCCCGAGCCCACCGACGTCGTCGAACCCGTGGCAACGGCCGAAACCGTCGAGACCGCCGATGTCGAGGCTGAGGCCGAGGAGCTGGAAGATCCGTCCGGGCGACCGGAACTGCCAGAAGAAGCATCACTGTCCATGTTGGACCCGGAAGTCCGGGCCGAACTCCGCAGTCTGCCGAAGAACCTGGCCGAGTTCGTCGGCAAACACCTCGCCGCCGCCGGCATGCTGATGGACGAGGACCCCGAACTGGCCCTCCGCCACGCCCGCTACGTCCGCACCAAGGCCGCCAGGGTCGGCCTGGTCCGCGAGGCAGTCGGCCTGACGGCGTACCACGTCGGCGAGTGGGCCGAAGCACTGTCCGAACTACGCGCGGCCCGGCGGATGTCCAGCGGCCCAGGCCACATCGCCGTCATGGCGGACTGCGAGCGCGCCCTCGGCCGCCCGGAGCGCGCGCTGGAACTGGCTCGCGAGGGCCAGTCCATGGCGCTGCCCGAAGCCGAGGCGATCGAACTGCGCATCGTCGCCGCGGGCGCCCGGCGGGACATGGGTGAACTGGACGCGGCCGTGGTCGCCCTGCAAGGCCCCGAACTCGACCCGCGCCGCCGGGACCCGTGGAGCGCGAGACTGTTCTACGCCTACGCCGACAACCTCGCCGCCACCGGCCGCACCGACGAGGCCATCCGCTGGTTCCTGAACGCCGCCCAGGCCGACGACGACGGCGAGACCGACGCCGCCGAACGAGCCGTCGAACTGAGCGATCCCCAAGCCGAACCCGAGCTCACGGTGGTAGACGAGACCCTGTGACCTCACACGACACACCGCTGGACCGCTACGACGCACTCCTACTCGACCTGGACGGCACCGTTTACCGGGGTGGCACCGCGGTGGACGGCGCCGAACCGGCGATCCGGGCCGCCCACCAGGCCGGTGTTGCGGTCCGTTTCGTCACGAACAACGCGTCCCGCACCCCCGAGGACGTCGCC
>DATBCR010000463.1:0-3080 GCA_036270375.1 Pseudonocardiaceae bacterium
ACATCGGCGGCCTGCTCGCCGCGCACCTCGCCCGCACCCACGGCACCCGCCGTGCCCAGGTCGATTCACCGGTCACGGGCCTGACCGACCGGCAGTTGGCGGAGGTGCGGGCACTGATGGCGCGGCAACTGGCCGACCCGCTGCCGCTGGCCGACCTCGCCGCCGTGACCGGATTGAGCATCAGCCAGTTCACCCGCCGCTTCAAGGCGGCCACCGGCGTCGCGCCACACCGGTTCCTGGTACGGCTGCGAGTGAACGCGGCCGGCCGGCTGCTGCGCACCGGGTCGCTGCCGATCGCGGAGATCGCGGTGCGATGCGGGTTCTCACACCAGGAACACCTCACCCGGGTGCTGCGCGCCCACCTCGGCACCACACCCGCCGCACTACGCAGAACGGCCTGAGCGCGCGGGTTTCGTGGCATAGTGCTACCTCACCGCCCGGCGTTGACCAGGTTTTCCTGGTCGCGCCACAGCGCGACGTGCGACCACTCGCCGGTCAGTACGAAGTCGACCATGAGTTTGCGTACGTCAGCCATGGAGACGACATTTTCCGCGGGGAAGAACCAGGACAACTCGGGGTCGTAGGGCACGCGTGGCGTGCCCGCCGGCGGGTGGAGGGTGTAGGTCGCGTGGATGATCGGGTTCGGGTGCTTGAGTCCAAACCGGACGAGCTGCGTGGCAGCGTAGTCGCCCGCCACGCCGACCTGCATGTATTCCCGGTGGTCAAGGTTCCGCATGTGCTCTCGCCACGAACACGAGTCGTCGCGCTTCAGCTCCAGGAACATCACGTCGTTCGGGTGCTCGGCGAGATAGCGGTCGATCATCGCCACCCGATCGGCCTCGGCAGTGGCGGTCAGGTAGGGAGCGGTCACGCCATTGCCACCGATACGAGCTTGCGTCACGGTTCCGCCCTCCCTGAGTAGGTCTCGTGGTGGCCTCCCGGCCACCATACGACCATCGTGCTCCCCTTCGGGAGGATCATCTCGATCAGCACGTCGCAGCCTGGCCCGAAGCGTACGCACACGGCCCCTTCGGGTTGTTGATCACCAGCACGCCATAGGACTCCCCGTCGTTGCGCATCAGCGCGGCGGCCTTCGGCTCAACGTGACCCGCAGCCTGATTGACCTGACCTCTGATGATCGACTTCGAATAGACCTGAAGGTACGTCATAGCCAGGTCAAAGGCGTCGCCGCTTTCCCCACTGGTGATCGTTGTCGGGGTGACGCCGTTCGAGTCGGTATAGAGCAGCCCGGTGGTCACCTTGGCCCCGGCCATCTTGAGTTGCTGCTGCTGTGCCTCGGCCCAGGTCCCGCTGGTGGCGTCCTGGTGCAGGCAGTCCTCGTCGGCATGCGCGACGGCCGCCCCGAGAACGACGCATCCCTTGCCGCTGTGCTGGTACTGATTGAACAACCACATGACGGCCAGCACGAGGACGAGGACACCGAAGACTTGGCCGAGCAGGCGTTTCATGAAGGCAGGCTCCTCGGTGGCGGGCGCTCCCCGTGACAGACAGTGGTGGTTGGGAAGCCAGCTGTCATGGTGCCGGACAGCACTGACAGAGATCCACGGGACGGCCGTGGCCGGGACGGCCGTCACGAATCAGCCTTGCCGTTCCCTGACCGGTTCCTGGTACGGCTGCGGATGGACGCGACCGGCTGCTGCCCACCGGGCCACTGCCGATCGCGGAAATCGCGGTGCGGTGCGCGTTCTCGCATCAGGAACACCTCACCCGTGTGCTGCGCACCCACCTCTGCACCACACCCGCCGCACTGCACAGAACGGTTTGACGGCCCGCGCGTTTCGTGCCGTTCCGTGCACCTTTTGTGCAGGCGCTGCGGCGGCCCGACAGGGATACTGGCCGCACGTCAGGAGTCGGGCACCGGAGGCGGCATCGATGCGGACGTTCGTCTATTCGTCTCACCAGCAGCGGATCGTGTTCGGTGTCGGCACCATCGATCGGGTTCGTGCCGAGGTGGAGCGGCTTGGCGGGACGCGGGTGCTGGTGCTGGCCGGACCCCGTGGCGGTGACGTCGCGGACCGGGTGGTCGCCGCGCTCGGGGTGGTTGCCGTGGCGCGGTTCGACGGTGCCGCGATGCACACGCCGGTCGACGTGACCGAGCGGGCTTTGGCCGTGTTGCGGGAATCCGGCGCGGACTGTCTGGTCGCGGTCGGTGGCGGCTCGACGACCGGGCTGGCGAAAGCGCTCGCGTTGCGGACCGACCTGCCGCAGGTCGTGCTGCCGACCACATATGCCGGGTCCGAGGTGACATCGCTGCTCGGCGAGACCGAGGACGGTCGCAAGGTCACCCGGGTCTCGCCGGCCGTGCTGCCGGAGACCGTGGTCTACGACGTCGAACTGACCACCGGCCTGCCGGTCGCCGTCACGCTGCCCAGTGCGGTCAACGCGCTCGCGCACGCCGTCGAGGCGTTGTACGCGCCGGACGCGAACCCGGTCACCGACCGGATGGCGTACGACGCCATCGCCGGTATCGCCGGCGCGCTGCCGGCCGTGGTCGCCGATCCTCGGGACCTGGCCGCGCGGGGTGAGTTGCTGCGGGCGGCGTGGCTGGCCGGGATCTGCCTCGGCACCGTCGGCATGGGCCTGCACCACAAGCTGTGCCACACCCTCGGCGGCTCGTTCGGCCTGCCGCACGCGGAAACCCACACCGTGCTGCTGCCGCACACCATGGCCTACAACGCGTTGGCCGCACCCGCCGCGTTCGGCCGGATCGCCACCGCGCTCGGTGTGCCGGACCCGGCTGCCGGGGTGTACGACCTGATCGCCGGGCTGTCCGGGCCGATGTCGCTGCGCGAGCTGGGCATGGCCGAGGCGGACCTTCCGAGAGCGGCAGATTTGGCTGTCGCCAAGCCTTATCCGAACCCGAGGGCGTTGTCGGAACAGGGAATTCTCGAACTGCTCACCGACGCCTGGCACGGTCGCCGGCCCGCTTCCTCGGTCGGACAGACGGTCACGGCCGGCGACTGGCTGACCGAGCAGGTCGTGGCGAGCTTCGCGGCCGCGCCCGATCCACGGTTGCGGGAACTGCTCACCGGGCTGGTCGGGCACCTGCACCGGTTCGT
>DATBCR010000464.1:0-4381 GCA_036270375.1 Pseudonocardiaceae bacterium
ATGGACGCCGTTGTGTTGTGGGACAAGGCATCCGTGAGGCGGGTGGCGAAGATCGTGCCGAAGACCGCGACGCCGAACGAGCTGCCGACCGTGCGGCCGAACGTGTTGGTGGACGTGGCGACGCCGATGTCCTTGGGCTGCACGGCATTCTGCGCGGCCAGCACCAGCACCGGGTTGATCATGCCGAGGCCGACGCCGACCACCACCAGTGCCACGAACTGGAAGCCGTACGACGTGCCGACTTCCAGCAACGACAACAGGAACATCCCGACGATGAGCAGGCACGTGCCCACCACCGGGAACCACCGGTACCGGCCGATCCGCGCGATGGTCTGCCCGCACGCCACCGACGTGCACATCATGCTGAGCATCATCGGTGCCAGCCGCAGCCCGGACATCGTCGGTGACACGCCGTCCACGACCTGTTGGTACAGCGGGTTGAACGTGGCGACGCCGACCATGCCGAAGCCGACCACGAAGATCAGCGGCACGCTCACCCGCAGGCTGGGATTGCGGAACAGCCGAGGCGGCAACAGCGGATCGACCGCCCGGCGCTCGACCACCACCAACGCCGACAGCAGCACCACTCCGGCCACCGCGAGCACGATGATCGGCGTGGACAGCCACGGGAACGTGCCGCCGCCCCAACTGGTCACCAGGATCACCGCCGACACCCCGGCGGACAACAGGACCGCACCGGACCAGTCGATCGGCGACCGGCGGCGCGGCCGGGCCGGCAGCTTGAGCATCGTCGCGATCACGACCAGCGCCACGACGCCGATCGGCAGGTTGACGTAGAACACCCATCGCCAGCTCAGATCCTCGGTCAGCACACCGCCGAGCAGCGGCCCGGCCAGCGTGGCGAACGCGAACACCGACTGCATGAAACCCTGGTACCGGCCGCGTTCCGCCGGCACGACCAGGTCGCCGATGATGGCCTGCGAGTTGACCATCAGTCCGCCGGCCCCGATGCCCTGCAGCGCGCGATAGGCGATCAGCGCGTTCATCGACCGCGCCGTCCCGCACAGCGCCGACCCGATCAGGAACAGCACGATCGCGCCCTGGAACAGCCGTTTCCGGCCGTAGATGTCGCCGAGCTTGCCGTAGATCGGCGTCGAGACGCAGGACGTCTGCAGGTACGACGTGACCACCCAGGACAGATGGGTCAGGCCGCCGAGGTCGGTCACGATGGTGGGCAGCGATGTGGCCACGATGGTCTGGTCCAGCGCCGCGAGCAGCATGCCGAGCATCAGGCCGGGGAAGACGACGAGCACCTTGCGGTCGAGGCGGGGAACGCGGACGGTGTCGGCTTGCGCGTCGACCGTCCTGGCCACGTGCCACCTCCGTCAGTTTCCACCGATTGGAACCGCCGTCACGGCCAGGCTACTGGCGCGTCACGTTCTACGGAACGTAACGCTTCCGCTACAGGAGAGCTGGTCGCGATGAGCACTTCGGACCGGATCGGGGTCTGGTACCGATGAACGCAGAGGAATCCACGAGCAGGCGGGTGCGGGGCAAGTGCGTCTGGTGGCTGTCCGGGCAGTGCACGGGAGGCACGGCCTGCACCTGCCTGCCCTGGCCGAGACCGGGCGCCGAGGGACTGCTGGCCGAACCAGGCGGTGGCGAACCACCACCGGCGGCCACACCCGGAAACGGCTGACCGGCCCGACACACGGCGTCAGGCCGGTCAGACCGCAAAAACCCTTACGAGCGAAGCATTTCCGCGATCAGGAACGCCAGTTCGAGGGACTGCTGGGTGTTCAGCCGGGGATCGCACGCGGTCTCGTACCGGCCGGACAGGTCGGCGTCCGAGATCTCCTGCGCGCCGCCGAGGCACTCGGTGACGTCCTCGCCGGTCAGTTCGACGTGCACGCCGCCCGGGTGGGTGCCCAGCTTCCTGTGCACCTCGAAGAAGCCCTGCACCTCGTCCACGATCCGGTCGAAGTGCCGGGTCTTGTAGCCGGTGGACGACTCGTGCGTGTTGCCGTGCATCGGGTCGCACTGCCAGATCACCGAGTGACCGGACGCGGTGACCTTCTCCACGATCGCCGGCAGCGTGTCCCGGACCTTGCCGTTGCCCATCCGGCTGACCAGGGTGAGCCGGCCGGGCACGTTGTGCGGGTTGAGCCGCTCGACGTACTCCACCGCCAGTTCCGGGCTGGTGCCGGGGCCGATCTTCACGCCGATCGGGTTGGCCAGCAGCTCGGCCAGCGCGATGTGCGCGCCGCCGAGCTGGCGGGTGCGCTCGCCGATCCACAGGAAGTGCGCGGAAAGATCGTAGAGCCGGGCGGTGTCCTCGCGGGTGTCCATCCGGAGCATGGCGCGCTCGTAGTCCAGCAGCAACGCCTCGTGGCTGGCGAAGATCTCGGTGGCGTTCAGGCTCGCGTCGGACACCCCGCACGCCGACATGAACCGCAGGCCACGGTCGATCTCGGTGGCCAGCGCGTCATAGCGCTCGCCGGCCGGCGACGTGAGCACGAAGTCCTTGTTCCAGTCGTGCACCATGTGCAGGTCAGCCATGCCGCCGCTGGTCAAGGCGCGCAACAGGTTCATCGTGGCGCCGGAGTTTGCGTACGCGCGGATCATCCGGGACGGGTCCGGGATCCGGGCCTCCGGCGTGGCCACGAGCGAGTTGATGACGTCGCCCCGGTAGGACGGCAGGCCGAGCGCGTCCAGCTCGGCCGAGCGCGGTTTGGCGTACTGGCCGGCGATGCGGGCGACCTTCACCACCGGCATGCTCGACCCATAGGTCAGGACGACGGCCATCTGCAGCAGGGTGCGGACGTTGCCTCGGATGTGCGGTTCGGTGTTGCTGACGAACGTCTCGGCGCAGTCACCACCCTGCAGCAGAAACGCCCGACCGTTGGCGACATCGGCGAGCTGCCGGCGCAGCCGGTCGATCTCGGTGGGCACGGTGATCGGCGGCACGCTCTCCAGCACGGCCCGCACCCGGCGCACGTGTTCCGGGTCGGGCCACTTCGGTTGCTGTGCGGCGGGCAGGGCAAGCGCGTTGTCGAGCTTGCGACGGAGCTCGGGCGGCAGCGGTGGGAGTTCGGGCAGCTCGTCCACCGGCACGTCGACGGTCCAAGTTTGCACAGAAGAAGGGTAGGCGCCCGGCGATACGTCCCGTCCTCAGGGATCCGGTTCTCAGCAATCGAGACAAACGTCACGAGTACACTCATGATCACCATCGAATTCGTGCGAATGGCTTACTAAGGGTGCTGTCGCAAACGGCGGCCAGCCGGCAAGATGACTCGATGTGACCACCCGTATGGATGACAGTGACGCGAACCGTCTACTGACCACTGCGGTGGCGAACGTCCAGCGTGACTATCCAGTGCACTGGACGCACTTCATTCACTCGGCCGAGGAACTCGTGCCGCAGCGAACCCGCCACCCCGTTTTCGCAGGGAGCTACGACTGGCACTCCTGCGTGCACCAGACCTGGCTGATCGTCCGGCTACTGCGGCTACGCCCCGACCTGCCGGACGCCACCGAGGCGGCCGCCGTGCTCGACCGGCTGGTCACCGTGGAGGGCGTGGCGACCGAGGCCGAATTCTTCCGTGGGCCGAACGGCGCACACTGGGAGCGGCCGTACGGCTGGGCCTGGCTATTGATGCTGGACGCCGAACTGCGCGGCTGGGCGGCCAGCGACCCGACCACGAATGCCGCGAGTTGGGCCAAGAACCTGTCCCCGCTGGTCGAGATCCTGCGTGAGCGGTGGCTGATCGGGCTGACCGACCCCATGCCGACCAGGGTCGGCACCCATACGAACAGCGCCTTCGCGCTGGGTCTCGTGCTCGACGCGGCCCGCGCGAGCGGGGACCACGAGGTGGCCGACGCGTGCGTGGCCACCGCCGTCCGGTGGTTCGCAGGCGACCGGAACTACGGCGGCTATGAACCGGACGCCAGCGACTTCCTCTCCCCCGCCCTCGTCGAGGCCGACCTGATGCGCCGGGTGCTGGACCCCGGGGAGTTCGCCGCGTGGTTCGACGGGTTCCTGCCGGACCTGGACGGGCCACGCTGGACGACCCTGCGTGAGCCGATCCCGGTGCACGACCCGGCCGATCCGTACGGCTCGCACCTGTCCGGGCTAGCGCTGTCGCGGGCGTGGTGCTGGGCGTCGATCGGCGCTGCCCTGCCCGTCGGGCACCGGCACACCGAACTGGCCCGCCGGGCCGCCGACGTGCACCGGGCGGCCGGGTGGCGGTACGTGTTCGGCTACGGGTACGCGGCCGAGCACTGGCTCGGCACCTTCGCGAGCTATCTGTCGCTTGGCGCCCTGACCAGCTGAACCACAGGACCGTTCGACGAACCGGGACGGTATCCGCCGTGGCGGATACCGTCCCGTGACCGTTCTCGACCAGCCCGGTCCACCTCA
>DATBCR010000465.1:0-5769 GCA_036270375.1 Pseudonocardiaceae bacterium
GACGATGAAGCTGCACATCGACTGGACGGCCTGCGACGGCCGAGGCACGTGCACCGAACTGATCCCGGAAGTGCTGGCTCAGGACCCGTGGGGCTACCCGCTGCCGGTCGACGGGAGCCGACAGCCGGAAGTCCCGCCGGACCTGGAATCGTTCACCCGACGGGCGGTCGCCTACTGTCCGCGCCTGGCACTGCGGCTGCGCTGACCATTCGGTGCCGCAGGGCGGGGTCGTCCGCCATCGGCGCGCGCAAGCACGCGAGTGTGGCGGGCGACCTCCGCCATGCGGATCGCCGGTTCCCGGTGCGCCTTGGCACCCTGCCAGAGGGTGTCGTCGGAGGCGGAGAGTTCCCCGCCGGCCGCCAATTCCTTGGCGTGCTTCGCAAGTTCGGGACGTCGTTGTGAGTGGGGCAGCCTTTCTGTGACTTCCATGACGGTCGGTAGCTCGGACATGTGCACCATTGTGGCGACCTACCCCGACAATTGCGCGCGAATTTCCGCCCCGCCCGGCCACCGGGCGCCGAAACCGTGGTGCCCCAACCGATCGAAGCGCCCGGCCTACTGTGTACCGGCCAGTTCGGTCAGTTCGGCGATTGCCGGCACGTCCGACCACTCGCGCAACCGGTGCAGTTCGTCCCGGGCCAGCGACGAATCCGCCGCCCTTGCCATTTCCAGCGCCTCGAAACCCACCGCGGCGGCCTGTTCGAGTGCACCGCACCTGGCGTGCGCGAATGCCAGTTTCGCCGCGTGCACGCCCTGTTCCCAATGACAGACGATGCTCCAGTTCGGCCGGATCTCCTCGTACTGCCGCACCGCTTCCGACGGCCGGCCGAGCGCCAGCAGGCACGCGGCCCGCTGCAGGTCCACGTGGTGCCGGCCGAAGCAGTAGCCGATCTCGTACTCCTCGCCCGCGTTCGGCTCGAACTCGTCGACGAGACCGAGCACCTTGTCCAGCCGGGTCAGGCACGCGACCTCGTTGCCGGCCCGCGCGTAGCCGCGCGCCTCCTGCAGCAGCGCGGTGGCGTGCACCCGCTCGGTCACGCCCTGCTCCCGCAGCGCCGCCCTGGCCAGTCCGATCACCCGGTCCGCGTCACCGTCCACTTCGGCCAGTTGGCTCATCCGGACGAACGCGTAGGCGACAATGCTCCGGTCGTCCGCTGCCTGGCCCTGTTCCAGCGCCCGCGCGGTCCACTGGCCCGCGGCGGCGAGGTCACCGTCCTCCTCGTGCAGCCAGCCGAAGAACTCGGCGTACAGCGCGGCGATCCGGAGCATGTCCCGACGCAGCGCGCCACGCGCGGACTTACGCAGCCGGTCGGCCAGTTGGTAGAGCTGGCGGACCGCAGGCTTCAGTGGTCCGGACCTTCGCCAGTTGTCCGCGTCGTTCACGATCCGGCGCGTGATCAGCAGGTGGGTCACCAGTTCCGGGGCCACCGTGTCGGCGCTGACGAGATGGTCCGGCACACCGAACAGTCCGGCCGGCCGGGCCGGTATCCGGCCGATGGGTTCGGTGGCCGCCCGGTCGGCCAGCCCGAGCAGCCGGGGTGGCACGCCGAGCAGCCGCTGCAGGGTGCGCAGGATCCGGATGTCGTACGCCAGGTTGCTGCCGGACTCCAGCCGGGAGATCGCGGACTGGGAGAACCCGGCCAGCGCACCGAGTTCGTCCTGGCGCAGCCCGTGCGCCTTGCGCGCGATGGCCACCACGGTCCCCGGCGACCCGGCCGCGACGGCCGCCCGTACCTCCCACGACTGCCACAGGGACGCCGGCAGCGCCGGTAACGCGGTCGTACCGGGACGCGGCTGATCCATGGGGGACATCGTGGCACTGACCGGTCGGTCCGCGCACCGGCCACCGGTCTCGCCCCCGTTCGGTCAGGTCGCGGCGCCTGGCGGATGATGGAATAGTGCTCGGCCGGCCCAGCCATCCGATCCAGGAGGACAATTCGCATGGATTTGCGCAAGCCAGACGTCGACCCGGTACCCGGCCCGCCGCCGGCGGATCTGGTGGCCACCGACCTCACCGTCGGCGACGGCGCCGAGGCCGCGCCCGGCCACACGGTGACGGTGCACTACGTCGGCGTCTCGCACGACAGCGGCGAGGAGTTCGACTCGTCGTGGGGCCGGAACCAGACGTTCAGCTTTCCGCTCGGCGGTGGCCGGGTCATTCCTGGCTGGGACCGGGGTGTCGCCGGCATGAAGGTGGGCGGGCGGCGGCAGTTGGTGATCCCGCCGCACCTGGCCTACGGCGAGGCGGGCGCGGGCGGCGTGATCGCCCCGGGTGCCACGTTGGTCTTCGTGGTTGATCTGATCGGTGTGAAGTAGGCGTAAGGCTCGGCGGGATTCTCAGGAAGTTCCCAGACGAACCTGGATACTCGAACCAAGGTGCCTGGTGCCGCGCGAGGGGAAGTGACGATGGAGCAGTCCGGTCGGCCGGTTGGTCCGCGCCGTGGACCGCGGCCCCCTGGGGGGTCGGACCAGCGGCAGCCCGCTGACCAGCGCCGCCCGGACCAGCGTCGCACCGAGCGTCCGTCCCAACCGAACGGGCACCCGAGGCCGGCCCCCGGCACCACCCCGCCGGGCGCCGAGGGCTTCGAGAACGGCTGGTTCGGCAAGCCGCCCGACGTCGGCGGCCCACCGACCGGTCGTCCCCGGCCCCCGGTCGCCCCGCCGGTCAACGGATTTCCGAAGCCCTCGGCCAACGGTCACACCAACGGACGCGCGCCGGTCAACGGTGTGGCCAGGACACCGCCCGATCCGGCCCCGCCGACCGAGGCCGGCTTCGACCCGGACCGGTTCGCGGCCGGCATGACCGATCCCGGCCCGTTCGGCCGGCTGCAGTTCGAGACCCACCCGGCGATCCACGTGCCGGAGCACCGCACACCCATGGACGACGGGGCCGACCCGCCGCACGATCTCCCGCCGGACGACTACGTCGACGAGGACGAGCCGGGCGAACCGGCGGAACCGGCGAAGGCGCGGCGGAAGCTGCCGTTCTGGATCGAGCTGCCGATCCTGGTCGTGGTCGCGCTGGTGCTGACGTTCGTCATCCAGACCTTCGTCGCCCGGGTCTACGTCATCCCGTCCGGCTCGATGGAGCAGACCCTCAACGGGAACAACGGGTCCGGCGACCGGATCCTGGTGGACAAGTTCGTCTACGACTTCCACGATCCCCGGCCCGGCGACGTCATCGTGTTCAAGGGGCCGGCCGGCTGGGACCAGACCGAGTACTACGTGAACAGTTCCGGTAATCCCGTCACGCACTGGCTGCACCAGATCGCGTCGTCCATCGGGATCGCGAAACCGGACGAGTACGACCTCGTCAAGCGGGTGGTCGCGGTCGGCGGGCAGACCGTGGCCTGCTGCGACGACCAGAACCGGATCACGGTGAACGGCAAGGCGCTCGACGAGCCGTACGTCTACTGGGAGCCCGACCGTGGCGGCCCCGCGCAGCAACTGCGGTTCGCGCCGGTCACCGTGCCCAGCGGCTACCTGTGGGTGATGGGCGACAACCGCAACAACTCCGACGACTCGCGCTACCAGAACGGCGGCGGCATCCACGGCATCGTGCCGGTGTCCAACGTCATCGGCAAGGCGCGCACGATCATCTGGCCGCCGTCGCGGTGGCGCGGCATCGGCGACCACAATCCGCAGGGGATGGCGTCGGCGGCCGCCGCGCCGAGCTGGTTCGGGTCGGTGCCGGCGACCGGTGTCGGCGTGCTGGCCGGCCTGCCGACGCTGTGGTTCGGCCGCCGTTTCGGTACCAAACTCGGTGCGGCAGCAGGAATTCCGGCTCGGCCGAAACGTCGACGACGCGGTTAGCGCACCAGCACCGCGAGGAGCACGGCAGCCGCGCAGATCCCGAGGATAACCAACCAGCCCTGCCACGTCTGCGGGCGCAGCCCGAAGCCGATCCGCTTCGGGCCGAACCACGGGCGCCGTTCTTTCACGGCTGGTCTTTGTCCGGGAGCAGCACGAACAGTCCGGCGACCTTGCCGTCCTGGCTGAAGCTGACCCGGCCGGTCATGGTGGCCGCTTCGAACCGCATCGGCACGCTGACCACCGTGTGCTCGCCGAACGCCCGCGTAGCGGGCTCGTCCATGCCCTCGTACGCGCCGACCATGCTGGCGAGCTGAGCCCGGCCGGCGTCGAGTTTCGCGTCGTCGAGCAGTGCGGTCATGGCCGCGTCGAAGTCCTGCTTGAGCCGGTCGTAGCGGCCGTCGACGTAGTCGGTCAGCAGGCTGACGGCGCGTTCCGCGGCGCCGGGCAACAGTGCCTTGCTCATCGGTTCTCCTGTTCGTGGATCGATCGGTCGGCCGAACCGCTGGAACGCGGCCTGCCGTGTGGTGCCAAGCAGGTCGCCGATCTCCTGCCAGGTACGGCCCGCAGCCCGGGCCCGGTCGACGGTCGCCCGCAGGGTCTCGTCGACGGCCGCGGCGAGTTGTCGTGCCGCGGCGACGGCGGCCAGCGGGTCGGGTTCGACCCAGGCCGCACCGAACCGCTCGGCCGCGATAGCGATCCGTTCTGCCAGGTCATCGGCGCTGTTAGGCATGCTGTCAAGTTTGCCTTTACGAGTCACACTTGTCAAGTCTGCATTTACGTGACGTGCCCGATCCCGTCGGCCGGCGCTCCGACAGGTCGCGCCACAGTACTGTCGCTGCCGGCCACGACCCATCTGAGCTGGCAACGGCCGTCCACAAGTCACGCACAACGCAAGTCCGACCACGTTCGCCATCGCGTACCCCTCGGTATTCCGTGCTGCACGAAATACTATATCGTGCCGACCCCGGCCTGTCTTGCCTGGTGAGCAATGCCATCCGGGGTCGGCGTGATCGGGTGACTGCGGTCTGTTATGTTGACATCACGCGTGCGGCCGTTCGTCCGCGTCGCGTGCTGAGTCGCTCCACGCCGTCATGGCCAAGAGCAAGCCGGAGTTCCGCTCGGGGTGAGCCCCGGACTGCTGTCGGCCAGGATTTGGAGCGCGGGCTTCGGGTCGTCCGGATCGGGACCGGGCGGCCCGAAGCCACCGCAGCTCGGCCGCAGGTCAGCGCGATGCACCGCAATCCAATGCCTATCCATTGCATACCAACGGTGCCGGTTTGTCCGAAATTGTCCGAAACGCCTTCGCGTTCGGCCCAGCCGTCGGATCACGCCCGCGGATCTTCCCGTATTTTGCCTGCCACGAGGGGTCGCGGAGGCGAGCGCATGACGGTGCCGACGGAGGGCGGGCTCCGCTTCGCCGTGCTCGGACCCGTCCAGGTCACGGTGGACGGCGAGCCGGTGCCGATCGGCAGTCCCGGCGCACAGGCCCTGCTCCTGTTGCTCGCCCTGCACGCCAACCAGGTGGTCTCGGTGGACCGGATCATCGACGGGATGTGGGGTGACGACCCACCGGCCAGCGCCAGGACCATCGTGCATGGCTACGTCTCGCGGTTGCGGCGGGTGCTCGACCCGGTGGCCTGCCGCGCCGCGCGTAGCTCCGGTCTCCTCGTCACCCGTGCACCCGGCTACGAACTGCGCGTCGACGAGTCCAGAGTGGACCTGTTCCAGGCGCGCAGACTCCTGGACGCGGCACGCGGCCAGCCGTCCGCCCGGCGGGCCGAGTTATTGCGCACGGCGGCGGGACTCTGGCGCGGTCCGGTCGCGGTGAACCCGCCGACCGAGGCGGTCGCGGTCGAACTGGCCGAGCTGCGCCTGGTGATCATCGCGGAGCGGATCGAGGCGGACCTGGCGCTCGGCCGGCATGCCGAGCTGATCGGCGAACTGCGCAACCTGGTG
>DATBCR010000466.1:0-12545 GCA_036270375.1 Pseudonocardiaceae bacterium
TCGTCCGACAGCGTCCTGCGGTTCTGCGCCGGTTCGGCCGGCGAGAAGTTGGCACGGTAAGACTGCGCGTGGTTCGCACCGACCGGAGGTTGGCAGTAGGTGCTTGCGAAGTCGGCGCGCAGCCGCGCGGCGATGGTGCGCATCTGCCAATGGAGTTGCTCGGAGGTCTGCTCGATACTGACGACCTCGGGTCGAGTCCTGGAGCCGTCACCAGCCAGCACGCCTTCGAATGCCCCCCGCATGAAGCCCTCGGGAGCATCGAATACGAAGCCGGGCAGATGCTTGTGGCTGGCACGCATCGAGCCGCAGAGCGCGCTGAGCAACTGGCCGAGCAGAGACGAAGCCACGGAGACCGAGACACCTCGATAGTCGACCCGGTCGCGTCGACGAGTGACGGTGGCCGTCTTGCCCGTGTACTTCTCGACGAGCTTGCCGCAGAAGTCGACGAGATCCTGCTCATCCTCGTGGAAGTACCAGGACACGGTGTGCCCTCGGTCGACAACGCCCTCCGACACATACAGTCCGAGGAAGAACCCGAAGTCGTAGTCCAGTTCTATCGTGTCCTGCAGCGTCGCGTAGTGCCTCGTCGGCCCCATGCCACGACGCTCGGAGCTACGGAAGAAGGTGTCCGGCTTCCCCTCAAGGGGAGTCCACCGCACGTAGTCCCTCGTGCTGATGGCGGGTACCGACGGCGCGTCTGATCGGACACGCGGCAGGCATACCCAACTGTTCCAGAAGTCGACCGCTTCACGTATCCCGGCGCCGGGACGTCCGCCGACGATGTCGCGGGCCTCGACCCAGGACCTGCTGCCATCGCGATGGCGGATGAGTACGGGATGCTCGCCGGTCATCCACGTAACGCGACCATAGCCATTGTTGAGTCGGACGCCGTAGATGTCCCAGTCGTGCGCGTTCCGCATCACGTCGGTGACCCGGCGGAACCGACCTCGGTGGGTCAGCACCTCGTCGCCGACCCGGACATCCTCGATCTTCGTCATGCCGCTGCGGGTCATGATCTCCTGGCCGGGCAGCAGGCACCGAGGCTTGCGGTAGTAGCCGGTGAAGCTGGCCTCGGAGGAGATCTTGAACAGGTTCCGGAGTCCGGTGGCGTTTTCCGCGAGCATGGTCATGTGGGTGTAGGCGCCGCCGCCGGAGACGTCGCCGCCCTCGCCGAGTTCGTCGGTGGAGCGTTGGTGGGACTGGCCCCAGAAGACCGGCTTCTTGTGGAACCGGCTGCCGGGTGCGACGTACGCCTCGATGCCGATGATCGGCTTGATGCCGGTCTTCTCCGCCTGGCGGTAGAACTCGTCCGCGCCGTACATGTTGCCGTGGTCGGTCATGCCGACCGCCGGCATCTCGAGTCTGGACACTTCGGCGAACAACGGGGCGACCTTCGCCGCTCCGTCGAGCATCGAGTACTCGGTGTGCACATGCAGGTGGACGAAATCGCCAGGCACCGACGCAACCTCCCACGATCGACCCTCGACGAGTGAACCGTCAGCCTAGCTCTGTGCTCTGACAAGACTTCGACGGCCGGAGCGCGTGTCTCGTTCGGTGTTCAACCCAGTGATCGGCCCAGCGCGTCAGCCCATGTGCGGGTAGCGATGGTCGGTGGCCGGGACGAACGTCTCCTTGATCGACCGGGGGCTGGTCCACCGGAGCAGGTTCAGCATTGAGCCCGCCTTGTCGTTCGTGCCGGACGCCCGCGAACCGCCGAACGGCTGCCGGCCGACGACGGCGCCGGTCGGCTTGTCGTTGACGTAGAAGTTGCCGGCCGCGAACCGGAGCGCGCGGTGTGCCTCGTCCACGGCGGTGCGGTCGGTGGCGAACACGGCGCCGGTCAGGGCGTAGGGGGTGGACGTGTCGATCAGGTCGAGCACCTTCGTGTAGTCGGCGTCCGCGTAGACGTGCACGGCGAGGATCGGGCCGAAGAACTCGTCGGTGAACACCTCGTGATGCGGGTCGTCGCCGGCGAGGATGGTCGGGGCGACGAAATAGCCGACGCGGGCGTCCGCGACGCCGCCGGCCAGGATGTCCACCAGCCGGTCGTTGCGGACCCGCTCGAACAGTTCGCTGTGCCGGGTGAACGCGCGCTCGTCGATCACGGCGCCGCCGAAGTTGTCGAAGTCGGCCACGTCGCCGTAGGTCAGGCTCTCGGTGAGCGCGACGAGCTGGTCGCGCAGCCCGCCGTCCCACAGCGAGCGCGGCAGGTAGGCGCGGGACGCGGCCGAGCACTTCTGGCCCTGGTACTCGAAAGCGCCACGGACGAGCCCGGTGGCCAGCGAGGCGGGATCGGCGGACGGGTGCGCGAGCACGAAGTCCTTGCCGCCGGTCTCGCCGACGATCCTCGGGTACGAGCGGTAGTGGTCCAGGTTGTCCGCGATCCGCCGCCACAGGTACTTGAACGTCCTGGTGGACCCGGTGAAGTGCAGGCCGGCGAAGTCCTGGTCGGCCAGCGCGACCTCGCTCACCGCGGCGCCGTCGCCGGTGACCAGGTTGATCACACCCGGTGGCAGGCCGGCGGCTTCGAGCAGCCGCATGGTGTGGTGCGCGGCGAGCTGTTGGCTCGGCGTCGGCTTCCATACCACCGTGTTGCCCATCAGCGCGGGCGCGGTGGGCAGGTTGCCCGCGATGGCGGTGAAGTTGAACGGCGTGATCGCGGCGACGAACCCGTCCAGCGGCCGGTACTCCAGCCGGTTCCACTCGCCCGGACCCGAACCGGGCTGTTCGGCCAGGATCTGGCGGCCGAAGTGCACGTTGTACCGCAGGAAGTCGATCAGTTCGCAGGACGCGTCGATCTCGGCCTGCTGCACGGACTTGGACTGGCCGAGGACGGTGGCCGCGTTCAGGGTGTCCCGCCACGGGCCGGCGAGCAGGTCGGCGGCGCGCAGCAGGACGGCGGCACGCTCGTCGAACGGCAGTTCACGCCAGCCGGGGGCGGCCTGGCGGGCGGCGGTGACGGCGTCGGCCACGTCGGCGTCGGTGGCCTGCGCGGACACGCCGAGGACGTGCTGGTGGTCGTGCGGGGCGACGACCGTGAACGGGTCGCCGCCGGCCATCCGGCTCGCCCCGCCGATGGTCATCGTCAGGTCGGTTTTCTCCCCGGCCAGTTCGGCGATCCGCCGCCGCAGTGACTCCCGTTCCGTGCTACCGGGTGCGTAGCCGCGCACGGGCTCGTTGACGGGGACGGGAACGGACGTGATGGCGTCCATCGGGCGATCGCCTCCTGTGGCTGTGGTTCGCACGACCGGTTCGTGGCCGGCCGCCGTCCATCCTGGCACGCCTCGGCGGGTCGGATCGGGTGATGTCGTGCTACATGAGATCAAGCAGGAAGGGCAGTTCCTGGGGCGCGTACCAGGCCAGTTCGTGGTCCTCGGCGTCCCCGAGGAGGAACTCGGCGTCCGGGTCACCGAGGTCGGCGGCGTCCATCACGGCGGCCGCGGCCCGCACCGCCGGTTCGGCCGCCTCGGTGTCCACGTGCGCGGCGGCGACATGGTTCATCGACAGCGGGCCCGCCAGCCGGACAACGGCGAAGTCCAGGTCCGGCCGGAGGGTGGCGTCGTCCACATCGGCCGCGATCACCGCGCGGCGCGGCGGAATGTCCGGGTCGGTGGCCAGTTCGGCGTCCAGCAGGCGAAGCGACGCGCGGGCGGCGTCGGCCATCGCGGCGTACTCGAGTTCCTCGGCGTCGCCGCTGGCGTAGGACTCGCGCAGGGCCGGGGTGAGCGCGAAGGCGGTGCCGCTGACGGCGGCCAGTTCGCCGGTCTTCACCAGGGTGCGCAGCATCGACAGCGTTGCCGGGACGTAGACCCTCACCGCACCATCCTTCAGTTCGTGCGGTCGCGCGCTCAACCGGGCACGGTGGTCAGCAACTCCTCGACCGACTCCTCGACCATTCTGGCCAGAATGTCCACGTCCGGCATGGCGGCCCGATCCGCGTTGAGTCCGAAATAGACGCCCCCATCATAGGATGTGACGCCGATGGACACCGCCTGGTTCCGCGCCAGCGGCACCACCGGGAACATCTCAAGCATCTTGGCGCCGGCCGCGTAGAGCGAGACCTGTGGACCGGGCACGTTCGTGACGAGGATGTTGAAGATCCGCTGCGAGAACGCGCTCGCGGTGCGGGCGCCGAGCGCGTGCAGGGTGGGCGGGGCGAACCCGCCGAGCCGGACCAGCGCGTCGGCGGCGACCGGCTGCCCGGCCTCGAACCGGGACCGCATGGCGTGCGCGACGTGCTGCAGCCGCACCACCGGGCTCGGTTCGCCAACGGGCAGGTCGACCAGGTAGGCGGACACCTTGCCGCCGGCGAGACCGGCGGGTGTGTTGGTTGTCACTTCGTCCCGGACGGACAGCGGGGCCATCGCGCGGACGGTGGTGCCGGCCGTGACGACCTCGCCCCTGGACATCAGCCAGCTGCGCAGCGCCCCGGCCACCACAGCGAGCACGACGTTGTTGACGGTGCCACCGTGCGCCGCCCGGACTTTCTTGAGGTCGGCGAGGGTGGTCCTGGCCACGGCGAACCGGCGCTCGGCGGTGATCGGCACGTTCAGCGGGCCGCTCGGCGCGGGCCGGGCGGCGGTGCGGACGGCGGACGCGACACCGGACACCGCGCCGACGACCTTGCTGATGGTGGACGTGATGTCGCCCGCGGCCGACCGGAAGTTCTCGACGAGTTCGCCGGGCTGGCGGACCGCCTCGAACATGGCGTCGGTGAGCAGGCGGACCTGGCTGGGCTGCGGTTCCGGCATCCACAGCGGCTCGTCACCCGGCTGGGCGGTCGGCGAGACGTCCAGGATGACCTGGCCGATCTCGATCGCGCCGATGCCGTCGATCATCGCGTGGTGCGTCTTGGTGATGAGGGCGAACCGGTTCCGCTGCAGGCCCTCGACCAGGTAGACCTCCCAGAGCGGCCGGTTGTGGTCCAGCGGGCGGGACATCAGCCGGGCGACGAGGTGGGCGAGTTGTTCGCCGGTGCCCGGTTTGGGCAGCGCGGACAGCCGGACGTGGTGGGTGATGTCGAAGTCGGTGTCGTCCGTCCACACCGGACGCGCCAGGTGGCCGGGCACGTGCCGGATCCGCTGCCGGTAGCGCGGCACGAGCGCGAGGCGCTGCTCGATCAGGCTCTGCAGACGCTCGTAGTCGAACCCGTTCCTCGGCCGGCGGAACACGGCGACGCCGCCGATGTGCATCGGCGTCGTGGCGTCCTCCAGGTACAAGAGTGAGGCGTCGAGCGCCGAGAGGCGGTTGGACATGCCTCCGATACTGGCACACCGGTTGGGGCGTGCGATGCTGCTCCGATGGTCGAGATCTCGCCCAAGGACCGCTTCGTGACCGTGTACGGCCGCAAGCCGGTGCTGGAGGTGTTGGCCGATCCGGGGCTGACGGTGGACAAGGTGGTGCTGGCGGACACGGCCAGGGGTGCGGCGGCCGGCGAGATCCTGCGTGCCGCCGACGCGCGGGGTGTGCCGGTACAGCGGGCGAGCGCACACCGGGTGAAAGTGCTGGCGGGCAACGGGAAGCAAGATCAAGGCGTGCTGGCGGACGTCGTCGCGCCGCATATGCGTCCGCTGGCAGCGGCGTTGTCGGGCTCGCGGGCGCCACGGTCGGTGTTGGTGTTGGACGGCATCACCACGCCGGCGAACGTCGGCATGATCATTCGCACGGCGACGGCCGCCGGGGTGGGTGGGATCGTGCTGCCACGGCGTGGGGTGGCCAGTCTTGATCCGCTGGTGGTGAAGGCGTCGGCCGGGATCGCGTTTCGGGCGCCGTTGTTGCGGTGCGCCACGGCCGGTGATGCTGCTGTTGAGTTGCGATCGGCCGGGTATCGATTGTTCGGTTTGGACGGCTCAGCCCGGCGATCGGTGTTCACGGCGGAGTTTCCCGGGCGGGCCGCGTTCGTGCTTGGCGGCGAGACGGCCGGGGTGGGGCCGGAGGTGCGGGGGTTGGTGCACGAGTGGGTGAGTATTCCGATGGCCGGCGGCGTCGAGTCGCTCAATGTGGCCAGTGCGGCGGCGGTGTTGTGTTTCGAGTTGGTGCGCAGGGCCGGTGTCAGTGGCAGTGTCAATGTCAGTGGAAGTCCAGCCCGAAAAGGGCGGTGAGTTCGGCCAGGGTGGCGGCCACATCGTGGTGATGGACGCCGACCATGCCGGCTCGGACGGCCCCGTGGACGTTCGACGCGATGTCGTCGACGAATACGCATTGTTCGGGCGGCAGACCGATTCGCTTGGCGGCGAGGAGGTAGATCCGAACGTCCGGTTTGCCGAAGCCGACCTCGCCGGACAGGATGACGGCGTCGAACAGCGTGGTGTCGGTGGTGCTCTCCAGCCCATCGGTGTTGGAGAGCAGGGCGGTGCGCAGACCGTGTCGACGCGCGAAGGCAACGGCGGTGACGAGGGGGCATTCGGCGCGGTCACCATCGCCGCCGCTGTCGCCGCTGTCGCCGTCGCCGTCTCCGGGATCGGTGAGGACACCACCGAAGTCCATGATCAGTCCACCGAGCACAGTTGAAACCTTAGCGGCCGATCACTCGCTGGGGCGAAGATTGTCCGGGTTGGCAGGCTTCTGTGCTCTTTATGCCATGTCGTCGCCCGCCGCCGCAGTGCACATCCATCCACTGGCCGAGTACCGAGAGTCGCCCCGAGCGCAGCTGACGGTGGTGACGAACCAGGCGGCCCGCCCGGGAACGCCACCACCACGCGGAGCCGAGATCCGGCGACTGCTGGCGGGCGTGCTGGAGGTCCTGGACGGGCGGCGGCCGATCGGCCAGTTGGCAGACGTACTGCCACGACGGCACCAGAAGGCATTGCTGACCGAAGCGAATGCGACCGGCCCAGGGCCAAGAACGCTGCGATCACTACATCTGAGCCGAACTGCCACGGATGTAGTGGACCTGTGCGCCCGAATAGACCACGGCCCCCGATCCCGAGCCATCACCGGCCGCCTCGAACTACGACAAGGCCACTGGCAATTCACTCTCTTGGCGATGGTCTGACAAATCGCGCTCCGGCAAGCGCAGCCATCCACATGGGGCCGAGTTATCCACAGCCAACCGCAAAAACGCGCCAGCGAACTTGACATCCGATAGTCTGGAACAGGGACGTCCCCCGTGGTGGGCGGTTTCTAGCGGTCGTTGCAACACTGCTGCTAGCGGCCGGTGAGAAGTGTAGCCATGCGTTCGGCTGGAGTGTCCCAGCCCAGAGTTTCGCGGGGTCGTCCATTCAGTTCAGCGGCAACGAAGTCAAGGTGGCCGGCGGAGTGCACCGACAGGTCGGTTCCCTTCGGGAAGTACTGGCGCAGCAGGCCGTTGGTGTTTTCGTTCGACCCACGCTGCCAGGGTGAGTGCGGGTCGCAGAAGTACACCGGCATCGCGGTAGCGTCGCTGACCTGGCCGTGAAAGTGCATCTCGGCGCCCTGGTCCCAGGTCAGCGACCGACGTACATGTTCGGGCAGGGGCTGGATCGTGGCGGTCAGCGCGTCACGGACAGCGGCTGGTCCGTACCAGTCGCAGGTGCAGCAGCAGGCAGAACCGGGTGTTCCGCTCGACCAGCCTGCCGATAGCGGACTGATTGCGCGCACCGATGATCAGGTCGCCTTCCCAATGTCCCGGTACTGCCCGATCCTCGACCTCGGCGGGGCGATCGCTGATCATCACCATCGGTGTGGCCATCCGGGGTTGCCGCTGATCGGGTTGTCTTTGTGGGCGGCGTAGCGCCCGCCCGGTGCGTAGCCAGGACGCGACCTCGCGGCGCAGCCCGCCCCGGGCTTGCACATAGAGGGCTTGGTAGATGGTCTCGTGCACCACGTGCCACTCCGGCCGGTCGGGGTGCTCGCGGCGCAACCGGCGGGCGATCTGCTCGGGGCTGTGCCGCTGTTGCAACCCATCCTGGACCACCGCCCGCAGAGCGGGGTCCGCGACCAGCTTGCCTATCTTCGGGCGTGTCCGCCGGGCGGCGGCCATGGCGTGTGCCGCGTACGGCCGGTAGCTGCCATCGGGGTGCTGGTTGCGGGTCTTTTCCCGACTGATCGTGGAGGGCGGACGCCCCAACTCGCGGGCGATCGCCCGCACCGAGGTGTTGTCCCGCAACCGATCCGCGATCACGATCCGCTCGTCCTGGCTGAGGAACCGGGCCGAGATCTCCGGTGAGGGTGGTTGTGGCCGTGTCGTGGCGGATCGCCGACGGGCTGGTGGGCCGCGTCGCCATCGTGTGGTCAGTCGGTAGTCCACTCCGACCCGCCGGGCCGCTTCCCGGAACCCCACACCCTTGTTCACCAGGGCAAAGTAGATAGCACGTTCCTCGGCAAGACGTGTGCCACGCCGAGATGGCTCCTGTGGTACCTGCTTGGGTGGTCTGGCCTGATCGACCATCACAACTCCTGATCAACTCAGGTGTTGCAACGATCACTAGAACTCAAGGTGGGCGGGGGACCTTGAAGGCCGGCCAGACAGCGAAATCCCTTGGTGCGGCAGGAAATTCCGGGAAGTCATCCTTGGTTCGGAGTGGGGTGTGGCGGTTAGCTGGCGTCGGGGTCGAACGGGGGGCGTTCGCCTGGGGCCAGTGGGTTCTGTTGGGCTGGGCTGGTTGGGGCCGGGAAGCCGTTGGGCTTGATGCCGTTCGCGCCGTTGTTGCCGGTCAGGCCGGGGAGGTCGATACGCAGGTCGTCGCGGGGATCGTAGCCGCCGGTTGCGTCGAGTAGGTGCTTGGTGATGGTGCGTTTTGGGTCGAAGTTGCGTAGGCCCCGCAGGTCCTCCAACGGTTTGCGCAGCTCGTCGAACTCTGGGCCCAGTTCCGAACGGAGCTGTTCGCGGGCGCCGGACGCGTAGTCCCGTACCTGGCGCACCGTTCGGCCGAGCCACGCCGCGGCGCCGGGCAGGCGTTCGGGGCCGAGGATGAACAGGCCCGCGATGATCAGCACCACGAATTCGCCCCAGCCGATGTCAAACACCGCGTCGCACCTCCAGCCGGCCCGCCCGTGAGCCTTCAGACTATCCGTTCAATCCGACTGCAGGGTCACCTGAACGCTGTGCTGTTGGCCCTGTCGCGCGAACACGACGGTCACGGCCTGCCCCGGGTCGTGGTCCAGGACCGCCACCTGCAGTTCCGTCGAACCGCCGATCGGCCGGCCGCCGAACGACGTGATCACGTCGCCGACCGCGAGGCCCGCGCCGGCCGCCGCGCCGCCGTTGGTCACGTTGACCACCTGGGCGCCCTCGGACGTTGTCGCGGACACCGACCTGGTGTTCACGCCGAGGTTGGCGTGCTTGACCTGGCCGGTTCGGATGAGCTGTTCGGCGATCTTCTTCGCCTGGTCGATCGGGATCGCGAAGCCTAGGCCGATGCTGCCGCCACCGCCGGTGTCCGAGCTGCCGAACGTCTGGATCGCCGAGTTGACGCCGACCAGCGCGCCGGACGCGTCGACGAGCGCGCCGCCAGAGTTGCCGGGGTTGATCGCCGCGTCGGTCTGGATGGCGTCGTACACCACGGTCGGGCCGCCGCCGTCGCCCTGTGCGGTGACCGGGCGGTGCAGCGCGCTGATGATGCCGGACGTCACCGTGCCCGCGAGGCCGAGCTGGGAGCCGATCGCGATCACCGCGTCGCCGGGGGCGAGTTTCGCCGACGTGCCGGGCTGCAGCACGGTCAGTTCGGTCGCATTGACCTTCAGCACAGCCAGATCCGTCACCGGGTCGCGCCCGACGATGGCCGCGGTCACCCGGGCGCCGGAGCTGAACACCGCGGTGATCTGGCCGGTCTGCGCCGCGATGGACACGACGTGATTGTTGGTGAGGATGTAGCCCTTCGGGTCGATCACCACGCCGGACCCGACGTCCCCACTGGTACCGGACTGCACCTCGAGCGACACCACGGCGGGCGCGACCCGTTTCACGATGCCGGCCACCGAGTTCGGGGCGCGCTGGATGCCCTGCTCGACCTGGGCGATGGTGGCGCCCGCGTCGGTCAGCGAGTGGCCGGCGCTGCTCACGGCCCAGCCGACGAAACCTCCGACCGCGCCGATCAGCAGCGCGCACGCCATCAGGACCAACAGCGCGCTCGGCTTGACGCGCCGGCCGAACAGCAGTTCCGGCACGCTCAGCAGTGGACCGACCGGGCGGTGCGCGCGGGCGGTGTCGGTGGTGGCCGGGTCGACGGCGGGTGGGCCGAGCATGGCGCCGGCACCCGGGTCACGCCACGGGTCGACGGCCGCGCGCCTGCCGTCCGCGGTGTCCCAGTACGCGGCGGGTTCGTCGACCGGCTCGGTGGTGCGGGGGGCACGCTGCAACTGGACGTCGGCCGCGTCCGGCGGACGGCCGAACGCGGTGGCAAGGGCTTCCGGCGGCGGGACGGCCAGCCGGACGGAACCATTGCTTGGCAACGGATGCGGCGCGAACGCACTGGGCACGCCGTGGGGGCGGGCGAACACGGCTGCCTGGCCAGGATCGACGGACGGGCGGTCGAGGGGTCGGGGACCGAGCCGGGGCCGTTCCGGTCGACTCCGGTCCGGTTGACCGCTGTCCTGGCTTGGTTCGCCCGGACCGTATTGCTCGCTCATCGCTCCCCGTGTGACCAGTCGCGCCTATGCCAGAGACCAGCGTAAGCCTGCCGCACCAGCGGTGAAGTGCGCGTAGCACGGCCGGTGACCGACCGTGGCGAGCGGTTCTCAGCGGGCCTTTGCCGCGACGAAGGCGAAACGGGCCGGCGCCGGGCGGGCCGCGTCCTGCGGTAGGACGTCGCTGTCCATCGGTGCGGAGAAGTTGGCCTGTAGCACGCCGCCGCCACCGCTCACCCGCGTGCCGTCCACCGGGTCGACCGGGCTCTGGCTGGACGCGTTCATGATGTGCGGGCCGACCATGGCCAGCGCGCCGAGCATCAGACCGGCGGCGACCACTCCCGCACCCTGCGCGGCACGGCGACCGTGCCCGGTGCGCAGCACGCTGGGACCGCTGCCGAGCGGCCGGGACGAGCCGAGCACCGATCCGGCACCGAACGCCCGGTCCGGCCGCTGCACCGCGACCAGTTGGCCATCCGAGGTGACGGCGAGACCGTTCGGGTCCTGTGGGAGGTCCGTGTCGGACGGAATGGCGCGCAGCGCGGCCATCAGGCCGGCCGGCATCCGCGGCGTCTCGGCGGACTGCACCGCGGCCCGCGCCTGGCGCTGCACATGGGTTTCCGCCGCGCACAGTGGGCAGCGGGCGATATGCGCGGCGGCGCGGTCATGGGCGACGAGGCTGAGCTCGCCGTCCACGAAGGCCACTACCGCGTCCGGGAGCAGGTGCGCCGCGGGGAGAGCGGAAATCGTCCACGCGCGCTGCTCACGCTCACTCATCGAAGTCCGCCTCCGCGGGAAGACGTCCAAGGCCGGCGGGCGATACCCGGATGGACACCGCCGACAGACACACTACGCCCAGGGTCATTCGGCACCGTTCTCCGCTGCCAGCGCCAGTTGCCGCCGTTGCTCCATGGACGCCCGCAGTGCCTGCCGGCCGCGGTGGATCCGGCTGCGTACGGTGCCGAGCTTGACACCGAGTGTCGCGCCGATCTCCTCGTAGGACAGGCCCTCCACGTCACACAGCACGACCGCGGCGCGGAACTCGGGCGCCAGTTCGTCAAGGGAGGCCTGCAGGTCCGGGTCGAGGTGGGTCTCGGTGTAGACCTCCTCCGGGCTGGGGCCGTCGCCGACGAGCCGGTCGGTGTCGTCCGGCAGGCCCTCCATGCGCAGCCGGGAGCGGCGGCGCACCATGTCCAGGAACAGGTTCGTGGTGATGCGGTGCAGCCAGCCCTCGAACGTGCCCGGCTGGTACTTGGCCAGCGAGCGGAACACCCGGATGAACGTCTCCTGGGTGATGTCCTCCGCGTCGTGCTGGTTGCCGGCCAGCCGGTAGGCGAGGCGGTAGACGCGGTCGCCGTGTTCACGGACGATGTCGTCCCACGTGGGTGGCGCCCAGCAGTCGACGATGTCCATGTCCTCGCGGGAGGACATGGTCGACATCGTCTCCGGCTCGGCGGCCGGCGACGAGTGCCTGCGTTCACTCACGGGAGTGTTCCCTGACATACGCATCGGCTGGTCGGCACCTCCACGGGCTGGCTAGCCCTTCGCAGCGTCCAACGTCGATCCGGCGCGCGGTGTTCCCGCACCGACTGTGTTCCTGTACTGACTGACCCGTTCACCCGGTCAGACGGTTCCCACGGCCGTACCTGACGCCATCAACGACCATGTTCGCCTGTCTCGGTGAGCCCACGATGAGAAGTGACTGAGAGCGGCCTGAGAAATCCGACCCTTCCCGAGAGCGGTCGAGAACCACTCGAAAGTCGCTCGCGAGCCGCTCGGAATCGGACGGATTCGCCGGTCGGCCCACCGCGTTGGTCCGTTCGGCAGGCCACCGTTGGACAACAACACGGCGCGTTCACCCGTTTTCCGTACAACACGGCGCTAATCTGCTGCCTTGTGACGCCCGACGAGCGCACCACCACCGCCGCCAGCCGGTCAGCGGCGCCGTACGGCCTCCTCGACGGGTATCTCGTCGAGGACGAGGTGCTCGTCGCGGCACG
>DATBCR010000467.1:0-4706 GCA_036270375.1 Pseudonocardiaceae bacterium
CACCTGAATCCGCCGGCACCACAACGGGTTCGTCGTCCAGGTCGACGGTCAGCGTACCGGCGATGACGTACAGGAACTCCTCGCTGTACGGGTGGTAGTGCTCGGCGACGCACTCGCCGGGTTCGACCACGGCGACACCAAGGAATCCCGTGGTGGCGCCCACGGTCGCGGGCCCGAGGACTACCCGGATCTCGGCGCCACGACGGCGGTTGGGCGCGATGTCACCGCGTGCGACCGTCTTGTGCGTGGTGGCGCCGGCCAGCGTCTCGATCTTCTTCTTGATCACGTTGAGCTGGATCGGGGAGTTCGTGTTCAGGCGGTCGACCATCTGCTGGTCGTCGACGGGCGCGGTCGGTTTCATGTGGAAGTCCTGGATCCACGTCATCCGGACGCCGCCGTCGGGCTCGTCGCGGTAGCTCCAGTAGATCTTCATGTACTCGAACGGGCCGGTTTCCACGCGGTGCGCGTGCACCTCCCGGTTGGCGAGATCCGCGCGGCGCTGGCTGACCCAGCTCCAGACCTTGCCGTTCTCGTCCGGGTGCATGGTCAGCCGGAACGTCACCGTGTCGCCGTCGCGTTCGGTGATCTCGGCGCCCGCGTACTCGGTGAACAGCTCGGTCCAGTTCGCCACGTCGTTGGTGATGTCCCAGACGAGTTGGAACGGTGCGTCGATCACGATGCTCTGTTCGGTGTGGCCTGCCATGTCACGCGTCTCCCGACAGTTCGGTTGTGATGTGGTGGACGACCTGGGGCAGGCTCATCGCCAGCGACTCGTCCGGGATCCGGACGCCGTAGCGGTCCCGCACGACGGCCTGCAGTTCCATCGCGGCCAGCGAGTCCAGCCCGAGGTCCTCCAGCGTGCTGTCGCCGGCTTCCGCCAAGGTGTGGTGGCCGACGCCCGCCGCGCGCACCAGGATCTCCTCCAGTTCGCGGCGCAGCCCGATCGTCGTGCTGATATTGGTGGTCACCCGCCGGCCTCCTTTGTCGCTTGCATTCGTGGCACCAGAGCGGTGCAGTGCGCCGCCTTCCGGAACTCCGGATCGGCTAGCACCCGTTGTAGGAACGGGATCGTGGTCGCGACGCCCAGGCCGGCGACGTCGAACTCGGCCAGCGCCCTGTGCATCCGGTTGAGGGCCTGCTCGCGATCGGGCGCCCAGACGATGACCTTGGCCAGCAGGGAGTCGTAGTGCGGGCCGAGCGCGTAACCGGTGAACGCGTGCGTGTCGACCCTGGTGAACGGGCCGCCCGGCGGGTCGAACCGGTCAAGCGTGCCCGCGGTCGGTACGAAGTCGCGGTCCGGGTCCTCGCCGTTGACGCGGCACTCGATGGCCACGCCGCGCGGCTGGATGTCCTGCTGTGTCAGGCCGAGCGTGTGCCCCGCGGCCACGAAAAGCTGCTCCCGCACCAGGTCTACGTCGGTGATCGCCTCGGTGACCGGGTGTTCCACCTGGATCCGGGTGTTGATCTCCATGAAGTAGTGGTTCTCGTCCTCGTCCACAAGGAACTCGAACGTACCGACACCGGTGTAGCCGACCGCGAGCGCCGCGCGGACCGCCGCGTCGGACATCGTGTCGATGGTGGTCGTGGACAGGGCGGGTGCCGGTCCCTCCTCGATCAGCTTCTGGTGGCGGCGCTGCACCGAGCAGTCCCGGGTGCCTAGGTGGATGCCGTTGCCGTGGCCGTCGCACAGCACCTGCACCTCGACGTGCCGGGCCCGGTCCAGATAGCGTTCGAGGTAGACGCGGTCGTCGCCGAACACCGACCGCGCGGTGTCCCGAGCCCTGGTGTACGCGGGGATCAGCTCGTCCGGCGTGCGCACGACGGCCATGCCCTTGCCGCCGCCGCCGGCGACCGCCTTGATGATCACCGGGTAGCCGACGGCCGCGGCTGTCGTGGTCGCGGCGGCGGTGTTGGCGATCGGCTCGACACTGCCGGGCAGCAGCGGCAGGCCGGCGTCCCGCATCAGCCTGCGGGCGCTGGACTTGTCGCCGAGCACGGCGATCTGGCGCGGTTTCGGGCCGATGAACGTCAGGCCGTTGTCGGCGCAGATCTCCGCGAAGTCCGGGTCCTCGGACAGGAAACCGTAGCCGGGGTGGATCGCGTCGGCGCCGGTCAGCAGCGCGGCTTCGATCACGGCCGGGATGTTCTGGTAACTCCGCAGGCTCGCCGGCGGTCCGATGTGGACGGCTTCGTCGAAGTGCCGTTGCACCCTCGGGTCACGGTCGGCCGTCGAGTACACGCCGACGGACCGCACACCCAGTTCACGGCAGGTGCGGGCGATCCGCACCGCGATCTCGCCGCGGTTGGCGATGAGTACCTTGCGGAACACGGTCACTCACCCGCCCCGTCCGTCGCCGCGAGCGCGAGCAGCGGCTGCCCGAACTCGACCGACTGGCCGTTCTCGACCAGTACCTCGGCGACAACGCCCTCGGACTCCGCGGTGATCGGGTTGAACAGCTTCATCGCCTCGACGATCACCACCGTCTGTCCAATCTCGACGGTGTCGCCGACGTCGACGAACGCGGCCGCATCCGGCGCGGAGGCTCGGTACACGGTGCCGACCATCGGCGAGCACACCATGATCCGGTCGTCGGTGGGCACCGTTGCCGGCGCGGCTGATGCCACTACCGGTGCCGGGTGGCCGTCGGCCGGCTCGGGATGCTCCTGCCATTCGACCTCGATGGTCGTGTCACCGGAGCGGACGCTGACCCTGCGCAGTGCGCCGGCCAGGTCGTTGGCCAGCCGCCGGGTGTGTTCCCGCAGTTCGGCCAGCGATCCGTGCACCGGGGGGTCGTGCTGCTCGGTCATCTACACCACCGCTTCCTGGTGCGGAGCCGCGGGCGCGGTCCCGTTGGTGGCAAGCGAACGGAACTTCGTGCGCCGGGACCGGACCAGCACGTCCGGTTCGACGCGGGCCAGTTCGGCGACGGCGGTGGCCACGGCGGACCGCAGCGTCGTGATCATGTGCGCCGGGTCGGGTGACAGGCCGACGGTCTCCGGCAGGACGCCGTCCACAACGCCGAGTGCCAGCAGTTCGCGGGCCGTGATCCGCAGTGCCCGCGCGGCTTCCGGTGCGGACGCGGCGTCACCCCACAGGATCGCCGAGCACCCTTCCGGGCTGATCACCGAGTAGGTCGCGCCCTCGAACATCAATACCCGATCCGCTACGGCCAGCGCGAGCGCGCCGCCGCTGCCGCCTTCGCCGGTCACCACCGTGACCACCGGGGTGCGCAGCTCGAACATGCCGGCGATGTTCTCCGCGATCGCGTTGGACTGGCCGTGCTCCTCGGCGCTCCGGCCAGGGTACGCGCCCGGAGTGTCCACGATGGACACGACAGGGATGCCGAGCCGAGCGGCGAGCCGCATGATCCGCAGCGCCTTGCGGTAGCCTTCCGGCTGGGGCATGCCGAAGTTCCGCCGCACGAGTTCCTTGGTGTGGTGGCCCTTCTGGTGCCCGACGACGGCCACCGGGCGACCGGCGATGGTCGCGAAACCGGCCACGATCGACGGGCAGTCCGCTGACGTCCGGTCGCCGTGCAGCTCGACGAAACCCGTGAACGCGCCGGCCAGATAGTCCACAGTGGTCGGTCGTGCGGTGTTCCGGGCGCCGGCCACCGTCCGCCACGGGTCGACCGGGGTCAGGCGCATCCAGTCGGTGACGACGGTGTCGACGTCGTCCGGCAGATCCCGGTCCGTTGCCGGCCGGGTCGCGGTGAGCAGGCGGGACAGCCAGCCGCGCAGGTCCGTGCGGTGCTGCACGGCGTCCACCTGGCCGTGCGCCATCAGGAACTCGGCGGTCTGGAAGCTGGCGGGAAGCTCCTGCCGGATGGTCTGCTCGATCACCCGCGGCCCGGCGAAGCCCATCCGGGCGCCGTGTTCCATCACGATGATGTCGGTGTTCGTGGCGAACGACGCGGCCACACCGCCGTACGTCGGGTCGGTGACGAGGCTGACGGTGAGCAGGCCGGCGTCCCGCAGGTTCGCGATGGCCTGGCTGATCTTCGCCATCTGCAGCAGCGCGAGTACACCCTCCTGCATGCGCGCGCCGCCGGACGCGGTCACGATCAGCAGCGGGGTTCCGTTGCGCAGCGCGGTTTCCGCGGCCAGCGTGATCAGCTCGCCGACGGCGGCACCGAGGCTGCCGCCCATGAACCGGAAGTCCATCACCGCCATCGCGAGCGGCCGGCCGCCGATCCGGGCGGTGCCGGCGATGACCGCGTCGTCGAGGCCGGTCGCGGCGCGCGCCTTGGCCAGCCGGGCCGGGTAGGGCTGGGAGTCGGTGAACCCCAACACATCCGTGGCCAGCACCCGGGCGCCGAGCGGAGTGAAACTGCCGGTGTCGGTGAGCTGTTCGATCCGCTCGGTCGCGGTGAGCCGGTGGTGGTGTCCGCACTCGTGGCAGACGCGGAGGCTCCGCATCAGCTTCTTGGCGTAGTGCAGCACACCGCATCCGACGCACCGCGACCAGCTCGCCACGGGCGCGTCCGTGGCCGGTTCGCGGGTCGTGGTCACCGTAGTGCCCCGTTCGGTTCGGCGGCGCCTTCCGGTGCCCACTCGTAGAAGCACCGCGCCTGGGCGTCCTTCGGTGAGCGCCAGGTAGGCAGGTACGGGGTGATGAACTCGTCGAGGCGCCTGCTGATCCGGGTGAACTCCGGATGCGTCCGCGCGGTCTCGATCGCCTCGGCGCCGGTCTGCTCGGTTTCCAG
>DATBCR010000468.1:0-1790 GCA_036270375.1 Pseudonocardiaceae bacterium
CTCAGGTGGCCCAGACCATCACGCCATCCGGTTACGACGGCGCCATCGGCTACGTCCAGTACTCCTACGCCCTCAACGCCCAGTATCCGGCGGTCAAGGTGCTGAACGCGGCGAATTTCTACACCGCGCCGAATCCCTACAACGTCGCCGTGGCGCTGACCCAGGCGAAGATCAACACCTCGAATCCGAACGATCCGACGACGTACCTGACCCAGGACCTCAGCCAGGTGTACCCGTATCAGGACCCGCGATCCTACCCGCTGTCCTCCTATTCGTACTCGATCATTCCAACCGGACCGTCCGACGTGCGCACCGACGCCAACAAAGCGCAGACGTTCGTCGACTTCGCCCGGTTCTTCATGTGCCAGGGACAGGACAGCATGCCGACGCTCGGCTATTCGCCACTGACCGTCAACCTGGTGTCCGAGGGATTCGCGCAGGTGCGGAAATACTCGCACGTGAACCCGAACAACATCGGCGGCCTCGATCCGACCCAGTGCGACAATCCCACCTACTACGCGCAGGATCCCAGCAAGAACCGCCTTGCTCTGATCGATCCGGTACCGCCGGACTGCGACCGGGCCGGCAACGGGCCCTGTGGCACCGACAACAACGGCAACCCGATCGCGGGCGGCGGTGGCGGTGCCGGCGGCGGTAATGGCCGTGGCGGCACGAACGGGGCCGGCGGCGCCGGTTCGGCTGCCACGACCGGCGCCGGCACCAGTGCCGGCGCGTCGAAGACCGCGCTGCCGGCCGGCGTCGGCGGCTCGGATTCCGGTCCGGGGGCCACCGCGAGCCAACTCGCGGCATTCCGGTCCGGGGGCGTGAACACCGCCATGGGCGTGGTGGCCGTGGTCGAGGTGCTGCTCGTCCTGCTGGTGCCGGCCTTCGTCGCGCGAGCGGTCAACCGACGTCGAGCACGGAACAACACGGAATGATGAGGATGCGTGTGATGGTCACCAACAGGGGACTGACAAGCAGGCCGGCCGTGACCCGGCGGGCGCTGCCGATGCGGCGGATGTGGCGGCGCACGGGCGCACTGGTCGCCACTTTGGTGTGCCTCGTGATGAGCATGACCGTGCCGTCGGCCGGCGCCGCGCCAACCGCGCGCCCCGTCCGACCGGCCGCCGTGCCGGCCCCGCAGTGCGCGTCCAGCGGCGGCAGCGGGATGACCTGTACGCAGACCGCGACCGACGGCCCAAGCGGAACGTCCTACACGATGCAGGTCAGCGTTTCACAGACGCAGAACCTGCAACCGAGGCAGACCGTCACGCTGAACTGGTCGGGGTTCGCGCCGACCAGCAACTACAGTTTCTTCCCCGGCTCGGGGCCACGCCTGTACGAGTATCCCGTCGACATCCTGCAGTGCTGGGGCAGTGACGATGCGCAGCAGTTGAGCCCGACCCACTGTTTCGCCTACAACCTGCCGTCGGTGCGAAATTCGATCTACGCGGACACGAACGATCCCAACAATCCAAACCCGGCCGGAAAGGCGGCCGGGAATAACACGTTCCTCGGGTTCGACTCGGTCTCCGGCACGCACTACACCATGGCGGGATTGTTGAATCAGCCGCCCGACCTGCAGTCGAACCCGACCTTTCCGGGTAATTCCCGGTACGAGTGGACCGGCCCGGACATGACGAGGAACAACGTCAACTTCGAGGTGCGGGACGCCATTCAGTATCCGAGTCTCGGCTGTTCGAGCACCCAGGTGTGCACGATCGTCGTGGTGCCCATCCTGCACCCGGGCTTCTGCGCCGATGGGGCGGACCCGAACTGTACCGGTCCCG
>DATBCR010000469.1:0-16677 GCA_036270375.1 Pseudonocardiaceae bacterium
TCTGTGCCGGCGCGGTCGCGGTTCTCGGTCTCTGGTGGCAGAACACGATTCCCGGCTCGCTCCGTGGCGGCGGTGACTACCTGACCGCCGCCGGTCGCCTCGCCGGGCTGCTGGCCGGCTACCTCATCCTCGTTCTCGTCGGCCTGATGGCCCGGGTGCCCTGGCTGGAGCACCAGATCGGTTCGGACGTGCTGGCCCGCTGTCACCGGGCGCTCGGCGAGTACACCGTCGGCCTGGCCACCGCGCACGCCGTGCTGATCATCCTCGGCTACGCGTGGCAGTCCGGCACCGATCCGGTCACCGAGACCGCCAACGTCCTGTTCGACTACCCGGACGTGCTGATCTCCGCCATCTCCCTCGGCCTGCTCGTGCTGGTCGGCGTGCTGTCCGCCCGAGCCGTGCGCAACAGCGTGTCGTACGAGTCGTGGTACCACGTCCACCTGCTCGTCTACCTCGCGATCGGGCTCGCGTTCGCGCACGAGTTCGCGGTCGGCGCCGACTTCGCCACGTCGGCGCGCAACCGGCTGCTCTGGTCGGGTGCGCATGTCGTGGTCGGCGCGGCGGTCGTGGTGTTCCGGATCGTGGTGCCGCTGCGCCGGTCGCTGCACCATCGGCTGCGGGTGACACAGGTAGTGTCCGAGGGACCGGGTGTGATGTCTGTTCACATGGCCGGCCGGGACATCGGCATGCTGCGGGCCGTGCCGGGGCAGTTCCTGCGGTGGCGGTTCCTCGCGCCCGGCCACTGGTGGCAGTCGCACCCCTACTCGCTGTCCGCCCCGCCCGGCCGCGACACGCTCCGCATCACCGTGAAGGCGGCCGGCAAGGCAAGTTCGTCCGTGGCCGGCATCCGGCCGGGCACCCGCGTCTGGTTCGAGGGGCCGTACGGCGCCTTCACCGCACGCCGCGCCGACCCCGCCCGGCGGGTGCTGCTGATCGCGGGCGGCGCCGGCATCACCCCGATCCGGGCGCTGTTCGCGACGCTGCCGGGCGCGGGCGCCGACGTGATCCTGCTCTACCGCGCCGCCCGGGCCGCCGACCTCGTGCTCTACCGGGAACTGGACACCATCGCCCGCCGGCGCGGTTTCGGCCTGTACCCACTGGTCGGCCCGCGTCGAGAAGATCTGTTGCGCAGCAACGAACTGCTGCGCATGGTGCCGGATGTCGCACGCCGTGAGGTGTTCGTGTGCGGGCCGCCCGGCATGACCGCCGCCACCAGCGGCCATCTCCGTCGCGCCGGCGTGCCGGCCCGGCGGATCCACGTCGAATCGTTCGAGTTCTAGGGGGACGGCGCATGCGAAGGACCACGCTGGCCCTCGTCGCGACAACGGCCGGCATCGCCCTGCTCATCGGCGTCAAAGCACTGTCCGCGGGCCCGTCGCGATCGGCGCTGGCCGCCATCGGCGCACCGCAACCGACCACGTCCAGCCACCCACCGCGAACGTCCGGGTCCTCGGCGCCGGCAAAGCCTCCGGCGACCGGCCGCTACACCGGCAGCCCGGTCGACAACCCGTACGGCACCATCCAGGTCCAGGCCGTGCTCACCAACGGCAAGCTGACGAACATCGTTGTGTTGCAACAGACTTCCGGCGGCCGCAGCGACGAGATCGACGCGTACGCGCTGCCGGTGCTGAAGTCCGAGGCGTTGACCGCGCAGAGCGCCAACATCGATGTCGTCTCCGGCGCCACCTACACGTCCCAGGGCTACGCGCAGTCACTGCAGGCCGCGCTCGACGCCGCCGGCAGGTGATCGCGTGCGCACCGCCGTCGAGCACATCATGGGCACGGCCATCTCCATCGCCGCCCCCGACTCCGTTGCGCCACAACAATTTCAGGCAGCCACGGCGGTGGCATTCGGCTACCTGCGGCACATCGACGACGTCTTCTCGCCGTTCCGCAAAGACAGCCCGATCAGCCACCTCCGCGACGGCCGCCTTCGACTGTCCGATCTGGACGGTCACCCGCACGGGCCGGCGATCCGCGAAGTGCTTGACCTGTGTGAAGTCCTGAAACAGGCAAGCGGCGGCGCGTTCGACGCGTGGGCGGTCGGCGATCCGCCCGGATTCGACCCCAGCGGCGCCGTGAAGGGCTGGGCGGCCGAACACGCCAGCGGGCTGCTCGTCGACGCCGGCCTGCCGAGACACGCCCTGAACGCGGGCGGCGACGTCCGCGTCCATGGCGTACGCACCGACGACTTCCCGTGGCGCGTCGGCATCACCGACCCGCACCGCCCGGACACGGTGCTGGCCGTGGTGGCGATCCACGCCGGCGCGGTGGCCACGTCCGGCGTCGCGGAACGTGGCGCGCACATCTGGCACCCGCACACCACCCGCCGGGCGACCGCGCTGGCCCAGGTCACCGTCACCGGCCCCGACCTGACCCTCGCCGACGGCTACGCGACCGCCGCTGTCGCCATGAACGACGTCCGGGCGGCCCACACCTGGCTGCGCGGCCTCGACCCCGGCCACCAGGCCATGACCGTCGACCCGGCCGGCCACGTGTGGCGCACCGCGGGCATGGCGGCCCTGACCCGGCCCTCGGTGGCCGCCGCCCCGCGCTCGGGGTGATGATGAGGGATGCGGATCCTGGTCGTCGAGGATGAGGAACGCCTTGCCGCGCGCATCGCGGAGGGCCTGCGGGACCGTGGCATGGCGGTGGACGTCTGCCACAACGGCGACGACGCCATGCACAAGATCGAGGTCAACGGCGCCTACGACGTCCTGGTGCTGGATCGGGACCTGCCGGGCAGTTCCGGTGACGAGGTGTGCCGAAGGCTGGCCGGCCGGGCGGACGCCCCGATGATCCTGATGCTGACCGCACTGTCCGGCATCGGCGACCGGGTGGACGGCCTCGCGCTCGGCGCCGAGGACTACCTCGGCAAGCCGTTCTCGTTCGACGAACTCGTCCTGCGCGTCCAGTCGCTCGGCCGCCGAGGCCGGTCCCATCCCGTGCTGCTCACCCGGGGCGACCTCACGATGGACACCCTGCGGCACACGGTGCGCCGGGCCGGGCGGGTGATCCCGTTGACCGCCAAGGAGTTCGCCGTGCTGCGCATCCTGCTCACCGCGGACGGCGCCGTGCTCAGCCACGAGCAGTTGCTTGAGCGCGCGTGGGACGAGCACGCCGACCCGTTCACCAACACGGTGCGGGTCACCGTCAACCGGCTGCGCCGCAAGCTCGGCCGGCCCGACCTGGTGCAGACCCTGGTCGGCGCGGGCTACCGGATCGCACCGTGACCACCACTCGGTTCCGGCGGCCGGCGCTGCGGATCCGCGCCCGTCTCACACTGACGTACGCCGCCCTGTTCACGGTCGGCGGCAGCGCCCTCGTGCTGGCCCTGACCACCGCGTACTACCACGAGATCTTCCAGCCGCTGCCGCCCGACCTGGTGCCGAGCCGGCTCGACCCGGACCACGACCACATCATCGGCCTCGCCGACCAGATCCGGGACGCGGCCGCCTCCCGCCTGCTCATCTACGCGCTCGTCCTGCTGGCGGCGGTGGTCGCGGTGTCCACCCTGGTGGGGTGGTGGGTGGCCGGCCGGCTGCTGCGCCCGATCGCGGCCATCACGACGGCGGCCCGCCGTGCGACCGACACCACCCTGCACGAACGCCTGCGCCTGCCCGGCCCGCCGGACGAGCTGACCGAACTCGGCGACACGTTCGACGAGATGCTCGAACGGCTGGACGCCGCGTTCGCCACCCAACGCCGCTTCGTCGCCAACGCCAGTCACGAACTGCGCACCCCGCTCGCGGTGACGAGGGCCGCCGTCGAGGTCACCCTCGCCAAAACCGTTGTCACCGAAGCACAGTGGCGTGCCATGGCACAGGACGTCGAACGGTCCACATTGGACGCGCAACGCCTGATCGATGCCCTGCTCACGCTGGCCCGGTCCGAACAGGGCGTCGTCGATCCGGTGGACGACGACCTCGCGGACGTGACCGCCGAGGCACTGGACCTGTTCACCGCGCGCTGCCGGGACCGCGGCCTCGGGGTGTCCACGGATCTGGCCGCGGCCCCGCTGCGGGGCAACATCGCGCTGCTGGGCATCGCGGTGGCGAACCTGCTCGACAACGCGGTGAAGTACAACCGCGACGGCGGCCGGCTCGACGTCACCACCCGCGCGACGTCCACTTCGGACGGAGCATGGGCCGAACTGACCGTGGCCAGCGACGGACCACACCTCGATCCGGCCCGGGTCTGCGAGCTGTTCGAGCCGTTCCACCGCGGCCAGCACACCCGCCGCGGCCGGGACGCCGCCGACGGTGCCGGGCTCGGCCTGTCCATCGTGCGAGCGGTCGCGGTGGCACACAACGGCTCCGCCGACGCGACGAGCCGCCCGGCCGGCGGGCTGACGGTCACCATGCGACTGCCGGGCCGCCGGGCCGACGACACCGGTTGACCACGGGTGACCCGAACATCGTCGGCCGGGTCGCCCGCGATCAACCGGCCGCGGCGACCCTGCGGCCGACGATCATGCGGAAACCGTCGCGTACCAACGGAACCGCGAGCAGCCCCAGCACCGCGAACTCGAATCCAAGGCTCAGCGCCGACTGCGGCGCCGGCTGGAACCCGCGCTCGGTGAAACCGAACAGGCCGACCGTTCTGGACAGCAGGAACCCGCCGAGCGCGCCACACGCAAGGCCCACCGCGAGTATCCGCAACACCGGCGACGAACTGATCAGCAGCAGGACCGCGACCGCGAACGCACCACTGGCCTGCAACAGGAACGCGGGTCCGATCGTCGGGATGAAACGGTAGCCGTTGAGGTACAGGTCGGCGTGCAGATAGCCGCTCCCGGCAAGGCACGCCGCGGCCACGATCCGCATGACGAGCGCGAACGGAGGTCTCACGCCAGCCTCCGGTCCTTGATCGCCAGCCGCTGCCCGCCGCCGACGTAGCCGACCTCGCGGATGCCGAGCGCCGACTGGAGCCGACCGGCCGGCAGGGTGACCGGGGTCGGCGCAGGGCCGTCGCCCGGGTGCGGCAGCGGATACGCCGTCGTCGTCGCGCTGAAGAACGTGACGTTGCCCTCAGTTTTGGTGAACAGCTGGTGCACGTGGCCGTTGAGGCACGTCACGGACGCGAACCGGCGAAGGTAGCTCAGCGCCTGCACCGCGTCGTCGGTGGCCCAGCCCCACTTCGGGTACATCGCGAACAGCGGGATGTGGCTGAACACCACGATCGGCGTGTCGCTGGACAGGCCCGCGACGTCCTTGCGCACGAACTCCAACTGGTCCGCGCCGAGGTGGCCGAGCTTTTCCAGGCTGAGCGTGTTGACAAGGGCGATGAAGTGCACGCCCTTGAGATTCCAGCTGTACCAGCCGCCGCCCGCGGTGCCGACGCCGAAGAACTGCCGGTACTTCGCGCCGTGGTCGTCGACGCCGTCGTGTTCGCCGGGCACGGTCAGCACGTGGCCCGTGTTCAGCCCGCTCATCATCTGTTTCACCTGGTCGAACTGCGCGGCCGTGGACAGGTGGGTGAGATCACCGGTGTGCATCACGAAGTCCGGGCGGTAGGGGAGCGCGTTGACCTGCGTGATGGCGTCCGCGAACGACCGCTCGACCATGGTGTTCGCCGAGCCGGTGAAACCGAGGTGGCTGTCGCTGACCTGCACGAACCGCAGGGCGTTCGGGTCGTCGACCGCGATATCGGGTGTGTCGGCGACGTGGCTGATCACCTCGCCGCCGGCCACCGTGAGCACGACGGCGGCGCCGAACCACGCGGTGTGCCGCATCAGCTGGCGACGGGTCATACCTTCCGGATTGGCATCGGTCACGGCGTCACCACCACCGTGGCCGTCATGAACGGGTGGATGGTGCACAGGTAGTCGTACGTGCCGGGCTTGGTGAACGTGAACTTGTAGCTGGCGCCGGTGGACAGTGCCGCCGACGCGAACGGGCCGCTCTTGGCGGTGACCGTGTGCGCGTCCTGATCGGCGTTGGTCCACGTGACGGTGGTGCCGACCTTGACCGTGACCCTGGCTGGCGAGAACGCGAAGTTCTTGATAGTCACCGAGTTCGCGGCGACCGGCGCGCTGGCCGGCGGGGCGGCGGCCGGCGATCCGCCGTTCGGCATCGGCATACTGTCGCTTGTGGACGGTTGCGAGGCGGCCGTCGTGGCTGGGCCGCCGCATGCCGCCAGCCCGAGGCCTGCGACCGCGGTCAGCGCGACCACCAGCCGGGGTATCCGGTTGTGTAGGGGCATCGTGCTCATCTCCGTGCGGAGGCCCACCCTGCGCGGGCCGCTTACCGACAAATACGGCGCCGGGTTACACATGGAGACCGAAGCGTTACCAACCGGACTCGGCTGCCGCGCCGGGTAGCGCCCGGCGAGGCCTGAACCCAGAATGAACGGCATGGCCAAGAACGGCAAAGCGCCCATGCGCGACGGTCCGCGGAAACTGCCCCGCGCGATCTACGAGAAGGAATTGTTCCGGCTACAGGCCGAACTCGTGACGATGCAGGAATGGGTGCGGGCCGAGGGCGCCCGGCTGGTGGTGATCTTCGAGGGCCGCGACGCCGCCGGCAAGGGCAGCACGATCAAGCGGGTCACCGAATACCTCAACTCGCGCGTCGCCCGCATCGCGGCCCTGCCGGTGCCGACCGAACGCCAGCGCACGCAGTGGTACTTCCAGCGCTACGTCGAACATCTCCCCGCGGCCGGCGAGATCGTGCTGTTCGACCGCAGCTGGTACAACCGGGCCGGCGTCGAACGCGTGATGGGCTTCTGCACGTCCGACGAGTACCGGCGTTTCCTGCAGCAGTGCCCGATCTTCGAACGTCTGCTCGTCGAGGACGGGATCATGTTGCGCAAGTACTGGTTCTCGGTCAGCGACGTCGAACAGGAACACCGGTTCCGTGCCCGGCTCGATGATCCGATGCGCCGATGGAAGCTTTCGCCGATGGACCTGGAGTCGATCACCAGGTGGGAGGATTACTCACGGGCCAAGGACGAGATGCTCGTGCACACCGACATCCCGGAATCCCGGTGGTACGTGGTGGAGAGCGAGGACAAGCGCAGGGCGCGGCTGAACATGATGGCGCACCTGCTGTCCACCGTGCCCTACCACGAGGTGCCGAGGCCGAGACTGCGGCTGCCGAAACGGCCCCCGTCGACCGGATACGTCCGGCCGCCGCGTGATCTGCAGACCTACGTGCCCGACCATGCCGGCGCGCTGGCCGGCGGGGTCTGAGCGGTCTTCGGTGGCAGGTGGCAGGCGCAACCCCGGCTCAGCCCACCGGCCGTCGTCGCGACGCAGAACCGCGCGCCGATGACGTCGTGGGCGGACATGGGATGCGTACAGGCCGGGCACGTTTCTTCTGTGGTCTCGGTTGCTTCGGGTTCGGGTGTGTTCGCCACGTCGTTGGTGGCCATCTCGCCGCTTCCTCAAGAGAATTTCGCAAGCGTTCAGGAGGCCGAACCCATTCAGCATGGGTGAGCCGGTGTGCCCGCGTCAACCCGCGAACACGTGTGTGCCCCCGCGTCTGTTGATCCGGACGCGGGGGCACACGATCACGTAACGCTGGTTCAGATGGCGTGCACGCCCTGAGCCTGGGGGCCCTTCTGGCCCTGGCCGATCTCGAACTCAACGCGCTGACCCTCGTCGAGGGACTTGAAGCCGGTGCCCTGGATCTCCGAGTAGTGCACGAAGACGTCCGGTCCACCGCCGTCCTGCTCGATGAAACCGAAGCCCTTCTCGCCGTTGAACCACTTCACACTGCCCTGCGCCATGCCGATATCTCCCTGTGGCTGCCGCCGGACCTCACTGTGAGGATCCGCGTGACAGCCGTCAGCGCAAGTGTCCCACATCGATCGCCCGGCGTGTTCTGCCCCGGCCTATCCGGCGTATCCGCGCTTGCCGTCACTCGCGTCCAGCCCGAGCATCGCCAGCAACTGACCGCAGTCCTCGGCGTCGGCGGCGTGGCCGGCGACCGTCCTGGTGGCCCGTTCGTTCTGGATGGCGCTGTGTGCCTGCTCGATCGCTCGCGCCTCGCTGAACCGGCCTCCTGTGGAGGTGGGACTCGCGTGTCTTGCCAAGGTCATCCGGCACCTTCCCTCGTCCTGCCGTGACCCGCGGGCACGGACCGACCATGCGGAATATGCCGCGGGGAACGCAGACCATCGTGACAGCTTCTCGCGGCATGCACCACCCCGGCGTGGCGCACGGGGGAGGTCGTTGGGCGTTCCGGCGGACAAGGTACTGTGGGGCCTGCGGCCTGCACAGTTCTGCCTCGGGCCGCGTTCGATGTCGACCACCACGCGCCGCGGCCGTCGGGTTCGCGCCGGGCAGGACGACCCTGCCACGTTCCTGCCACGTTCGGAGATTTCATGGCGGTTCGCCGCTCCCGCACGCCCGTTGCCCGTTCCGCCGCTCCGGTTTTGTCCGATTCCGCTGTTCCGGTCCCGTCCGATCCGACGTTCGCCGAACTCGGTGTGCCCGAGGTACTTGTCGACGTGCTCGCCCGCAATGGCGTCACCACGCCGTTTCCCATTCAGGCCGCGACGCTGCCGGACGCGCTGGCCGGGCGTGACGTGCTCGGGCGGGGGCGGACCGGCTCCGGCAAGACCTACGCGTTCGTGCTGCCCGTGCTCGCCCGGCTGACGGCCGAGGGGGTCCCCGCGCGGCCACGGCAGCCGAGGGCGTTGATCCTCGCGCCGACGCGTGAGCTGGCCAGCCAGATCCACGCCGCGATCCAGCCGCTGGCCAAGGTGTTGTCGCTGCGCACGCTGACCGTGTTCGGCGGGGTACGGCCGGCGCCGCAGATCGCCGGGCTACGAGCTGGTGTCGATGTCCTGGTCGCGTGTCCAGGTCGGCTGGCCGATCACGTGTCCAGCGGACACGCCAGGCTGGACGCGGTGGAGATCACCGTGCTCGACGAGGCGGACCACATGGCCGACCTGGGCTTCCTGCCGGCGGTGCGGCAGCTGATGGACCTGACCCCGCGTGGCGGCCAGCGGATGCTGTTCTCGGCGACCCTGGACGGCGGCGTCGACGTGCTGGTCCACCGCTATCTCACGGACCCGGTCACCCACAGCGTCGACTCGGCCCGTTCGCCGGTGTCGTCGATGACCCACCACGTGCTGCACGTACGGTCGGACAACCGGCTGCCGGTGCTCGTCGACCTGGCCGCCGCACCCGGTCGCACGCTGGTGTTCACCCGCACCAAGCGCGGCGCGACCCGGCTCACCCGGCAGTTGGTCGCGTCCGGCGTGCCGGCCGTCGAACTGCACGGCAACCTGGCGCAGAACGCCCGCACCCGCAACCTGGCCGCGTTCGCGGAGGGCAGCGCGAGCACGCTGGTGGCCACCGACATCGCGGCCCGCGGCATCCACGTCGACGACATCGCACTGGTGATCCACGCCGACCCACCGGTCGAGCACAAGGCGTACCTGCACCGTTCCGGCCGAACCGCACGGGCGGGGGCGAGCGGCACGGTCATCACACTGGCCACCGACGACCAGGTCGGCGAAGTGCGGGACCTCACTCGGAAGGCCGGCATCACACCGATCACCACCCGGCTGTCGTCCGGTGACCCGCTCCTGGCCGAACTGGCGCCGGGCACCCGGGTGTTCCAGGCGCCACCGGCCGGGTCGGCCGGTGACCAGCCACGCCGCCGCCGGGGAGGGAATCCCAAGGGGGACAACAGGTCCGCGCGCCTGGCCGGACCCAAGAAGGCCGCGCAGAAGTCCCAGAAAGCCGGCCAGAAGGCGTCCCAGAAGCCGTCGCAGAAGACCGCGCCGAGGGCCGCCGATCCCGCACCGGCCGCGACCGCACGTCCGACCGGGATGGCGACGTTCTCCGCGTCCAGCCGAGTCGGCCGACGCGGCGGACGCTGACCGACCCCTACACCGAGTTGATGTGGTAGGTCAGGATCACGATCCCGTTCTTGAACGTCTCCGTCCGCACGTGGTCCAGCTTGGTGGTCGGGCACTGTCGGTACAGCAGCGCGTCCGGCCCGCCGCCGCCGACGAACACCGGGTGGATCCACAGCCGGAGTTCGTCCAGCAGGCCCCGTGCCATCAGCGCGTACGACAACTGACCGAAGCCGTACTGGACGATGTTCCCGCCCGGCTCCGCCTTGAGCCGTCGGATCTGCTCGACCGCGTCCGTGCCGAGGACCGTGGTGTTGTTCCACTTCGGATCCGTCAGTGTCGTCGACGCCACGTATTTGGGCATGTTGTTCATCTTGTCGCTGAACGGATCCCCGCCGCGGCTGGTCCATGCCGGCGCGAACGCGTCGTACGTGTGCCGGCCCATCAGCAACGCGTCGCTCGAGTCGAGCAGTGGCCACTGCGTCGGGCGGAAGTCGACGTCCTCCCTGCCGCTCGCCGGCCACAGGTGCGGGTCCTTGATGACGCCGTCCACCGAGATGTACGTCGAGTTGATGATGCGTCGCATGGTGGCCTCCGGGGCGCTCGTCGTTCCTGTCCTGCCGGTTAGCCTGACAGGAAACGAATTGCACGATAAGGTCCAATTCGATGGCTGGAACCAGGACCAATTCCGCTCAGCTCGCCGGCGACCTGCTGATCGTCCTGAAGCGTGACGGCAGGGTTGCCCTGCACCGGCAGATCGGAACGTCCATCCGGGACGGCATCCGCTCGGGACGGCTGCCGTTCGGCGCGTTGCTGCCGCCCACCCGGGTCATCGCCGCCGACCTCGGTGTTTCGCGTGGTGTCGTGGTCGAGGCGTACCAGCAGTTGGTCGCTGAGGGCTATCTCACCAGCGAGGTCGGCGGCTACACCAGGGTCGCGATCGGATCGAGGTCCACCCCGGTCCAGACGGCGCCGAAACCGCCCCCCGCACCGAAGATCGACTTCCGATACGGCCGCGCCGACGTCGCCCAGTTCCCTCGGGCCGCCTGGATGCGGTCGGTCCGCCGCGTGCTCACCGAGGCACCGCACGAACGGTTCAGCTACCTCAGCGGCCGGGGCGTGCCGGAACTGCACCAAGCGCTCGCCGACTATCTCAACCGGGTGCGCGGCACATCTGCGGCGCCGGAGAACTTGGTGATCTGCAACGGTTACGCCCAAGGTGTCACGCTGCTGGTGCAACTGCTCGCGAAGGCAGGCGCGAAACGGATCGCCGTCGAGGACCCGTCGTCCGACGACGACGCGCGCGTCAGTGCCCCGGCCGCCGGGCTCGACGTGGTGGGCGTGCCGGTCGATGTGGACGGTATCCGGGTCTCGGCGCTGGCGGAAACCGATGCCGACGCGGTGATCCTGACGCCGTCGCACCAGTGGCCGACCGGCGCCGTCCTGTCCGCCGAGTCCCGTGCCGCGGTGCTCGCCTGGGCGCGGCGGCGTGGCGCACTGATCATCGAGGACGACTACGACGCCGAGTACCGCTACGACCGCGCCCCGATCGGTGCCATCCAAGGACTCGCGCCGGACCAGGTGGTCTACGCGGGTACCGCGAGCAAGACCCTCGCACCGGGGCTCCGCCTCGGCTGGCTCCTGGTGCCACCGCACCTCGTCGACGACGTCGTCGACGCGAAGATCACGGCGGACCGGGGGTCGCCCGCGCTGGACCAGTTGGCGTTCGCGGATTTCCTGTCCCGCGGCGAGTTCGACCGGCACCTGCGCCGGATGCGGCCGGTGTACCGGCGACGGCGGGACGTGCTCCTCGACGCATTGCGTGCCCGCGTGCCCGACCTGCGGCCGGCGGGCGTGTCGGCCGGCTTTCACCTGATCACGTGGCTGCCGCCGGATCTCGACGAGACCGCCGTGGTAGCCGCGGCGGCGCGACGCGGGCTCGGCGTGTACGGCGTCGCGCAGTACCGACTGGCGCAGGACAGCGCGCAGGGCCTGCTGTTCGGCTATGCGGGACTCGGCGAGCAGGCCATCGTCGACGGCGTCGGCATCCTCGCCGACGCGATCGCGGACGTCCGAGCCGGCGTGTGAACTGGTTACACAGGAGGAGAAACCGTGCGCAAGATCATCGCCAGCCTTTTCATCTCGCTGGACGGCGTCGTCGAATCCCCGGACAAGTGGTCGCTCGACTACTGGACCGACGAGATCGGGGAGGTCATCGGCGACGCGATGGCCAATTCCGACGCGATGCTGCTCGGCCGCAAGACCTACCAGGGGTTCGCCGCCGTCTGGCCGACGGTGACGATCGAACAGGACCCGGGCGCCGACTACATGAACAACACCCGTAAATACGTCGTGTCGAACACGTTGACCTCGGCGGACTGGCACAACTCGACCCTGCTGTCCGGCGATCTGGCAACCGAGATCAACAAAATCAAGAGCGAGAACGGCGGCGACATCATGACAAGCGGCAGTGCGACCCTTGTCCGTTCACTGTTGACACACAATGTCGTGGACGAACTGAACCTGCTGCTTTATCCCGTCGTGGTCGGCCGTGGTCAGCGCCTTTTCGACGACAACGGCGCCGGCCGCAAGATGACACTCCTGCGGTCGAACACGTTCGACAACGGCGTGCTCAATCTGGTCTACACCCCTGCGGCCGGACTCGGCTGAACGGAGTAATCGAACCGCGAGGATCGATACGGATCTTGCTGGTCACATGCGATTTTCGATATGGTTTCGGGAAATCGCGAGCCCTCTTATCGGAGGTGCGACATGAGTTCAGCCGTCCTAGACGAACCCACAACGGTACGGAACCAGCGGCGGCGGGCGGTGATCGCGAGCACGGTCGGCACCTCCATCGAATGGTATGACTTCTTCCTGTACGGGACGGCGGCGGCGCTGGTCTTTCCGAAGTTGTTCTTCCCCGGCGACTCGGCGTTCGTCGGCGTACTGGCCTCTTTCGCGACCCAGTTCGTCGGATTCGCGGCCCGCCCGATCGGCGCTGCGGTGTTCGGTCACTTCGGCGACCGGATCGGGCGCAAGGCGACCCTGGTGACCACGCTGTTGGTGATGGGCATCGGGACGTTCCTGATCGGCTGCCTGCCGTCCTTCCACACACTGGGCGCCTTCGCGGCGGTGTTGTTGGTGGTGCTGCGGATCGCGCAGGGTATCGGGGTCGGCGGCGAGTGGGGCGGCTCGGTGCTGTTGTCGATGGAGTGGGGCAAACGTCGGCAGCGCGGTTTCATGGCGAGCTGGCCGCAGCTCGGCGTGCCGATCGGCCTGCTGCTGTCGACGGGCGCGGTGAAACTGATGTCGGCGGTGGCCGGCAGCGGGTTCGACTCGTGGGGGTGGCGGGTTCCGTTCCTGGTGAGCATTGTGTTGGTGGGCATCGGTTTGTACGTGCGGTTGCGGGTGACGGAGTCGCCGGAGTTCGCGGCGATCAGGGCGTCCGAGAAGGTGGAGCGGCTGCCGGTGGTCGAGTCGATCAAGCGGCATCCGAGGGAGATTCTGTGCTCGGCGTTCGTGCGGATGTCCGAGCAGGCGCCGTTCTATCTGTTCGTGACGTTCGTGCTGACGTACGGGACGAAGCATCTCAAGCTGGCACAAGGGGATCTGCTCGGGTACACGATGGTCGCAGCCGCGGTTGGGTGTGTCACCGTGCCGTTGTTCGGGTGGCTGTCCGACCGGATCGGCCGGCGGTTGATGTACGGGATCGGGATCGTGTGCACCGCGTTGTTCGCCTTCCCGTATTTCGGGTTGCTGGACACGAAGGTGTCGTGGCTGGTGCTGGTGGGAATCGTGGTGTCGCTGATCTTCCACGACATGCAGTACGGTCCGCAGGCCGCGCTGATCGCGGAGAGCTTCGGCACGAACGTGCGGTATTCCGGTGCCAGCATGGGTTATCAGCTCGCGTCGGTGATCGCGGGTGGCCCGGCACCGCTGATCGCGGCGGCGATCCTGGCGCACACCGGCAGCAGTATGTGGATCAGCTGGTACATCGTGGGATGCGCGGTGGTGGCGATGATCGCCTTGATCGCCATGCCGCGCAACGGTGGCGCGGACGCGTCGGTGGACGCGGATGTGTTGGTGGCCAAGGAGAGCGCGTCGGGCTGATCACCGCGAGCGGCTGCGCGTCCTGACCGCCACCCCGGCACCGCCACCCGCGAGGATCACCACCAACAGGGTCAGGCCCCAGCCGCGCTGTTTGGAGATCTCGGCGGCGAAGTCCGGCGGCTTGGGCGGCGCGGCGATCGGCGGCGCCGCCCCCCGTGTCGTGGTCGGCGGCGGCGGTGTGGGAGTTGCCGCCGTTGTCGTCGTCGTGGTGACAGCGGTCGTCGGAGCCACCACCAACACCGGCCGAGCGGGCGGCGGCGGTGGTACGGCGGCGGGACTCGTCGGCGGCGGAGTTGGTGCCGGCGGCGATGGCGGCGGCACCGGCGGCCTGGTCGCCGCGGGCAGGCACCCGATCGTCGTGGCCCCGGCACCCGGCCCGGTGATCGGCTGCCCGATCAACAGGCACGGCGGCGTCCGATCCGGCGCCGCGCCGCCCGACCAGGTCAGCAGCGTCACCAGCACCAGCGACCCTGCGCCGGCCAGCAGCACCACCCGCACCGCTCGTTTCATTGCAGGCGGCCCAATGCCGACCGCAACGCGTCCGGCCCGATCGACGCACCGCCGCCGAACGGGTTCTGCAGTTGGTAGATCGCGAACAGCAGCACGGCCAGTGTGGCCGCGAGCGTCGACACGATGATCACGTGCGCCCGCACCTTCGGCCCGCCGAACAGCAACGGCAGCCCGAGCGACAGCAGGCTCCCGATCGCCAGCGCGAACCAGATCACCGCGCTCACCCCGGCCGCCGCGTCGTTGAGCCGCTGCTGCCGTGTCTGGTACAGCGCCAGCAGTTGATCGGAAGCCTCCGCGCGCCTGCTGTCCTGCCATGTGGACGTCGTCTTCGCGTGCGCGATCGAATCCTGTAGCTCCGTCAGCGTGTGCCACGCGGCCGTGCTCACCGGTTTGCCTGACGACATCTGCGGCCACTCGGTGTCGATCACCTGGTTCGCGTACGTCAGGGCCAGCGTGCGGATCTGGGCGCCGGTCGGCGCCGGCAGTTCGTCCCCGGCCCACACCACCGCGACGAGGCTGTTCGCCTCCTGATAGGACGTGTCCTTGGCCGCGCTGACCGCGTCGAACAGTCCGATCAGCACGAATGCGATCAGGACCGCGTGCAAGCCGCCGACAATGGTGAACACCTGGCCGGCCGACTCGTTGTTCTCGGCCCGGCCTTCCTTTTCCGTGAAGCGGCGCGCCGAGTACGCCGCCACCCCGGCGATCACCGCGGTCACGATCACCCACACCGCACCGATGAGATAGATGCGCACCCGTCCGCCGCCTCTCGACATTCTGGCTACAATGTCCGAAATGCCGCCGGCCCGGTGGTCCATCCGGGCCAGCACAGTGGCCATCGGCTACGTTCGCAGACGTGTATCCGGAATACAACACATACACCCTTTTGGTTCAACGACCCCAGGTGCGGCATCTCAGAACGCGGGATCGGCGACGCGTGTGGGGGTATTCCAATCCACGGCTTTAACCAATTGGGTGAACCTCGACCGGTATACAGCAACGCTGAGTTCAGGTAACCTCATTCGGCCACTCGGTGCACCACGCCAAGTTGACAATTCATGGACATCGCGCGACGCGATCCGGCCGGCCGCCCGCTTTGGCAAGAACCATTCGGGCGATGTATTCGACCGACTGTCCATCTGTGTCAACGCACAGGTCACCGACCCCGGCACCGGTCGGGCCGTGGTGGCGCACCGATGGACGGGGCGACCGGATTTCGGTTACGCTGGTGGGCTGCCTTGTGGAAGGAGCACCAGCAGCATGTCGTCGACGCCGAACGAAACCGGCCCCGACCTGGCCACTGACGCCGAACTCCAGAAATCCAGGGTCAACCAGATGACCCCGCACAACGCCACCATCAACATCGTCGACTACGACCCGAACTGGCCACGCCTGTTCGCCCGCGAGGCGGACCGGATCCGTCTCGTCCTCGGCGACACGGCCGTTCGTATCGAGCACGCTGGCTCGACCAGCGTGCCCGGCCTGCCGGCCAAGCCGATCATCGACATGGTGCTGGTCGTCCCGGACAGCACGGACGAGCCGGCCTACGTGGACCCGTTGGTGGCGGCCGGTTACCGGCTGACCGTCCGTGAGCCGGACTGGTTCGAGCACCGCCTGCTCAAGGGCCCGGACACGAACATCAACCTGCACACGTTCAGCGTCGGTACCCCGGAGATCGAGCGGATGCTGCGCTTCCGGGACTGGTTGCGCGCCAACGACACCGACCGCGACCACTACGCCGACACCAAGCGTGCGCTGGCCGCCAGGGTGTGGCGGCACGTGCAGCACTACGCGGACGCCAAGACCGCCGTCGTCCAGGAGATCATGGACCGGGCGGACGCGACCGCATAGCCCGCGACGCGATGCGACGCGATGCGCGGAGCCGGGCCGGATCGCCCGGTTCCGCGCATCGGCCGATCAGTTCAGGTAGTGTTGCCGGCACCAGCAGCGTGCCTAGGAGGTGAGTCCCCATTAACGCAAGCACAGGCCGGGTGCTCTCACCGCACGGCCGCGCGGTCTGCCGAGCGTAGGTGGCCGTGAGAGCGCCCTTCGGCAGTCCGAAAGGCGTTCCATGTCACTGGTCTCACCCGCTCTGTCCGACATCATCGACCGGCTGCGTGCCGTCGGCTGCGTCTTGGCCGAGGACGAGGCGCGGCTGCTCGTCTCGACCGCCCGTACACCGGCCGAACTCGCGGCCATGGTGGACCGTCGGGTCCACGGCCTGCCGCTGGAACACGTCCT
>DATBCR010000470.1:0-34707 GCA_036270375.1 Pseudonocardiaceae bacterium
ACACCTCGATCAGGCCACCGGGCGCGCGGCTGCGCGGTTTCCCCGTGGCCGCCGCACTCGCATTGGTGGCAGCCACGATCGCGGCAACCGTAATGGCCGTGCCCGCGCACGCGGCAACCACGCTACGCGGGCTCGCCGAGGCCAAGGGCCGCTACTTCGGTACCGAGCTGACCGGGGGTGATTTGGGCGTTGGCGGCGAGACCAGCATTGCCGGCGCCCAGTTCGACATGGTCACCCCCGGCAACGAGATGAAGTGGGACACCACGGAACCGTCGAACGGGTCCTTCAATTTCGGGCCGGGCGACCAGATCGTCTCCTTCGCCCAGGCACACGGCATGCGGGTGCGCGGTCACAACCTGGTCTGGCATTCCCAACTGCCGTCCTGGGTGAGCAACCTGCCGGCCAACCAGGTGCAGGGCGCGATGGAAACCCACATCACCACCGAGGCCACGCACTACAAGGGCAAGATCTTCGCGTGGGACGTGGTGAACGAACCGTTCAACGAGAACGGCTCGCTGCGGTCGGACGCGTTCACCAACGCCATGGGCTCCGGCTACATCGCCGACGCGCTGCGCACGGCACACACCGCCGACCCGAACGCCAAGCTGTACCTCAACGACTTCAACATCGAGGGCGAGAACACCAAGAGCAACGCGATGTTCTCACTGGCCCAACAGTTGCTGTCGCAGGGCGTGCCGCTGGGCGGCATCGGGCTGGAAAGCCACTTCATCCTCGGCCAGGTGCCCTCGGACATGCAGGCGAACATGCAGCGCTTCGCCAACCTCGGTCTGGACGTCGCGGTCACCGAACTCGACGACCGCATCCAACTGCCGGCCAGCGGCGCCAACCTGCAACAGCAGGGCACCGACTTCGGCCGGGTCGTCTCGGACTGCCTTGCGGTCTCCCGCTGTGTCGGTGTCTCGCAGTGGGGTGTGGACGACGCCCATTCCTGGATCCCGGGCGCCTTCCCCGGTTTCGGCGCGGCGACCATGTACGACAACAACGACCAGCCCAAGCCCGCGTTCAATGCCTCGGCGTCGGCTCTGGGCGGCACCGGCAGCGGCGGCGGCACGGGCGGTCCGGTGCATGCTGTCGGCGCCGGTAGGTGCCTTGACGTCACCGGCGCCAGCACCACTCCGGGTACCCTGCTCCAGATCTGGGACTGCAGCGGCGGAACCAACCAACAATGGACGCACACCTCGGGCAACCAGCTCACCGTCTACAGTGGAAGCAACACCCTCTGCCTCGACGCTTTCGGCCAGGGCACGAGTCCCGGCACCAAGGTGGATGTCTGGACCTGCAACGGCCAGTCCAACCAACAATGGCAACTCAACGCCAACGGATCCATCACCGGCGTCCAGTCCGGACTGTGCCTTGACGTCTCCGGAGCCGGCACCGCCAACGGCACCCCGGTACAGCTATGGACCTGCAGCGGCCAATCCAACCAGCGATGGACCATCGGATAGCACAATCCGACCGGTGGGACGGTCCAGTAACGTCACAGGGCCGCCCCACCGGTCGGAACGCGTCTTCACCGCACCGCGACCGGGCCCGTGCTGCTCCGCAGCGAGATGGGGGGTACCAGCAGCTTCTGCTTGGGCGGGGCGTCCGGCTCCGCGATGTGTTCGATGAGGAATTCCACGGCTGTCGCCCCCATGTCCATCGCCGGCACGTCGGCCGCGGTGAGTTGGGGGTGGAACTGCTCCGCCCAGTGCCGCGCGACGACTCCGGTGATGGAGAACTGGCTGGGAATCGCCAGGCCCGCGCGCTCGATCGCCCGCTGGACCCCGGGCAGCGCCGCCTCGTTGATCGTGGCGACCGCGGTGATGTCGGGATGGGCACGCACGATCTCCTCGACGCAGGCTTCGCCGGCCTTGGCGTCGTCCGCGCAGCAGAACTCGGCGCCCACGACGCCGCGGCGGCCGACGGCCTCCGCGAAACCTTCGCGCGCCCGGTGCCCGGGGCCGTAACCGGCCGCGACGAGTTCGGTGGCACGGTTGATCAGCGCGATGTGGCGGTGGCCGAGGTCCGCCAAGTGGTCGACGCATCGGCCGATGAGGGTCGCGTAGTCCACGTCGACCCAGCACATTCCGTACGGCCGGCCGGTGCGCCCGATCGTGACGAAGGGCATGCCGGCACTCTGTGCCCTGGTGACGCGGGGATCGTCGAGACGGATCTCCATCAGGATCACCCCGTCCACCCGACGCCCGACGACGATCCGTTCGAAGGAGCGGTCGTGGTCGCCGCCGGAGGGCGACAGCAGCACGTCGAGATCGGCACGGGCGGCGGCGTCCATGACGCTGGCCACGAACTCGAGCTGCATGAAGGTCAACCGTCCCGCGGCCGGGGGTATCACCAGCCCGAGCGCGCGGGTGCGGCCTTCCTTGAGTGCGCGCGCCGCGGCGTTGGGGCGGTAGCCCGACTCGTCGATGACATCCTGGATGCGCCGCCGGGTCGACTCGGAGACCGCACGCTTGCCGGACAACGCATACGACACCGTGCTGCGCGACACCCCCGAGCGCCGGGCGATCTCCCCGATGTTCATCGAACTCCCCTCGCGGTGGTCCGGGCATGGCCACGCACGTGTCTGTCGACCGCGAGCGCAGTCGAATCGATTCGGCTGATGCCACGCAGTGTAGCCATCGCGCCAGCACCTGGGCAATCAAGTGGCGATGCGTGCATTGACGCCACCGGAGGCGGGCTCTATGGTCTGTCGAACCGATTGCGCGAATCGATTCGATCGAGGACTCATGAACAACAGCATCCGGCCATGGCGTGTGGCGACCATCGGACTGGCTCTCGCGCTGGCCGGTGCCGCGAGCGCCTGCTCGTCCACTTCGGCGCCTGGCTCGTCCGCCGCGTCGGGCACCTACACCGTCTGGGATCCGTACCCGCAGTTCGACAACGGTTCGACCTGGGTGCGGCTGCTGGAACGGTGCGGCACGGACAGCGGGGTCACCGTCCAACGAACCGCGTTCGACACCACCGACCTCACCGGCAAGGTGCTGCTGGCCGCACAGCAGGGCAACGCGCCGGACGTACTGATCGTGGACAACCCGGTGGTCTCCACGCTGGCCCAAGCCGGGGTCCTCACCGACACCGGCACCACGAAGGCCGACACGTCGGCGGTCGAAGCCAACCTGCTGGCCGCGGGACAGTTGAACGGGAAGACCTACGGCATCCCGATCGGGGCCAACACGCTCGCCCTCTACTACAACACGGGCATTCTGCGGGCCGCCGGGGTGGCACCGGCGTCGATAACGGACTGGGCCGCGCTGACCGCGGCGCTGGTGAAGGTCAAGGCAGCGGGCAAGAAGGGCATCGCCTTCTCGGCCATCGGCACCGAGGAGGGCAGCTTCCAGTTCCTGCCCTGGTTCTGGGGTGCCGGCGCGAACCTGACCGACCTGTCCGCACCGGGAGCCGTCGACGCGCTTGCGCTGTGGACCGGCTGGCTCAAGAACGGTTACGCGCCCAACTCGGCGATCAACGACACGCAGACCACGAGCTGGCAGGAGTTCGCCACCGGCCAGTACGCCTTCGCCGAGAACGGCACCTGGCAACTGGACAACGCCAAGAAGGCCGGCTTCCCGTACGGGATCATCCCGATCCCCGCGATGAACGGCGGCACCGCCCCCGCCCCGACCGGCGGCGAGTTCGTGACCGTGCCGGTGCGGCCGGACACCGCACGCTACGCGACCGACCAGAAGCTGGTCGCCTGCCTGACGAAAGCCGACAACGCCTACGCCACCGACACCACGCTCACTTATGTCGGGGCGACCGAAACGGTGCAGCACCAGCAAATCGCGACCACCCCGGATCTCGCCACCTGGATCACCGCCGTACATGCCGCCAAGGGCCGCACCAGCGACAACCTGGGCACGAAGTACCCGAAGATCTCCCAGCAGCTCTGGACAGCCGTGCAGGCCGCCCTGTCCGGTTCCGCCAGCCCGCAGAGCGCCCTGGCAACCGCCCAGCAGGCGGCCAAGACGGCGACCGGCTGACCAACAACCATGAACGACGCGACACGCACGATTCCCGGCGACGCACGCACCCGTCTACCGGGGGCCGGGGACACACCGGACACCGAACAAAGCCGCCCACCGCGTGCCGCGCGGCCGCGTTCGACGCAGTGGGCGGCTTGGGCGTTCCTCGCGCCGGTCACGGTGTATCTCGGGCTGTTCTACGCCTACCCGCTGTACGAGAACCTCGACCTGAGCCTGCGCAACTACGATGTCGCGTCGTTCGTGCACGGCGGCGCCCCGTTCGCGGGCCTCTGCAACTATCGAACGGTCCTGGACTCCCCCACCTTCCTGCCCGCCCTGCTGCACACGGTGATCTTCACCGGGGCGTCGCTTATCTTCCAGTTCGCCGCCGGTCTGGCGTTGGCGGTGTTCTTCCACCAGCGCTTCCGCCTGTCGGTGACGCTGCGGGCGCTGTTCCTGGTGCCCTGGCTGCTGCCGCTGATCGTGTCGGCGTCGACCTGGTCATGGCTGCTCAACAGCGACTCCGGCGTGGTCAACTACGGACTCCACCTGTTGGGCATCGGGCCGGTGGACTGGCTGACCTCACCACAGTGGTCCCTGATCGCGGTGATCATCGCGAACGTCTGGATCGGGATCCCGTTCAACCTGGTGCTGCTCTACAGCGGCCTGCAATCCATCCCGACCACCCTCTACGAAGCCGCTGCCATCGACGGTGCCGGCCGGTGGCAGCGCTTCAGTCACATCACGTTGCCGCTGTTGCGTCCCGTCTCCGCGATCACGCTCCTGCTCGGGCTGATCTACACCCTGAAGGTCATCGACATCATCTGGATCATGACCCGAGGTGGGCCGGTCGACTCCTCCACCACTTTCGCCACCTGGTCCTACCGTCTCGGGTTCGGCAGCCTGCTGCCCGATTTCGGGCCCGGCGCCGCAGTGGGCAACCTGCTGGTCGTCATCGCCCTGGCCTTCGGCCTGATCTACATCCGCGCCCAGCGCGCGGCGCGGGCGGCCTGATGCGTACCCGGACGTGGTGGCAGACCGTTATCGGCGTGCTGCTGACCGCCCTGATGCTGTTCCCGGTCTACTGGATGATCAACGAATCCCTCACCCGCGACACCGACATGCGCAGGAGCCCGCCGAACTGGTTCCCGTTGCACGGGACGCTTGTCGGGTACCGCGCCGTGATCGACCAACAGCTGCCGTATCTGGGTACCAGCCTGCTGGTCGGCCTGGCCACCGTCGCCCTCACCCTCGCGCTGTCCGCGCCCGCCGGATTCGCACTGGCCAAGCTGCGCCCCCGAGGCGGCCAGGTGCTCCGTTTCGTGCTGCTGGTCGCCCAGATGATCCCCGGGATCATCATGGCGATGGGCTTCTACGTGATCCTGCTGCACACCCGGCTGATCAACACCCTGCCGGGCCTCGTCGTCGCGGACTCCACGATCGCGGTGCCCTTCGGGGTGCTGGTGTTCACCGCGTTCATGTCCGGTATCCCGGAGGAACTCATGCAGGCCGCAAGGACCGATGGGGCCGGCTCGCTGCGCACCTTCTGGTCCATCGTGCTGCCGATCAGCCGCAACGCGACCGTCACCGTCTCCCTGTTCACGTTCCTGTGGGCCTGGTCCGACTTCGTCTTCGCGAGCACGCTCGACGCGGGCGGCGCCCACCAGCCGATCACCCTTGGCATCTACCACTACATCGGCAACAACAACCAGCAGTGGAACGCCATCATGGCGACTGCCGTCGTGGCTTCGATTCCCGCGACCGCGCTGCTGGTCCTCGCCCAGCGCTACGTCGCCGCGGGCGTCACGGCGGGAGCCGTCAAGGACTGACCAGACGAAAGCCGGATCGCCATGACGGACCCACATTTCAACGTGCGGGACATTCCCTTCAGCTATCACGAATCCTGGTTCGGCATCTCCCCCGTGACGGGCTTGGGCCGCACCGAGGAGGACCTGCACCTGGTCTCGCACCAGACGGGCATGCATGCCGTCCTCGCATTGCGCCCGCTCACCCGCAACGGCGGCCGAGCCGACGCCCGCGTCGACGCGTGCCCGTCGATGTTGAGCTGGATCGACGGCCCCGCACGGATCGACCTGGTCTACGCGGCCGAGGACACCATACGACTGCGCGGCGACGGCCTCGGCCTGCGCATCGCAGCGGCCGCACCGGTACTGAGCCCGTTCAGCGGCACCTACCTGTACCGCGACCCGGTGGACGGAGCCCACGTGTTCACCAGTTACGAGACCGGACGCAGATACCGGGTCACCGTGCTCTCGGGATCGATCGCCGAAGCCACCGGAACACAGGCATTGGGCAGCGCCTCGCGAAGCGTGGCGATCATGCCGGACACGCGGCCATGGGAACTCGTGCTGGAGGAGTACGAAACCGGACGACGGCCCTATGTCGCGAACAAGACCTTCGAGCAGACGGCCGACGCGGCCTCGGCCTCGTTCGTCGATTTCCTCGACGCGGTCGCACCGTGGCGCGGTGCGCGCACTCCGGCCGCCGGCCTCGCCGCGTACGTGCTGTGGTCGGCCACCGTGCGACCGGCCGGACTGCTCGCCCGGCCCGCCATCCTGATGTCGAAACACTGGATGGACAAGGTGTGGAGCTGGGACCACTGCTTCAACGCCCTTGCCGTCGCCACCGGCCGTCCGCGTCTCGCCTGGGATCAGTACCAGTTGGTGTTCGATCACCAGGACGGCGCGGGTGCGCTGCCGGACTCGGTCACCCACTCCGAAGTGCTCTACAACTTCGTCAAACCGCCCATCCACGGCTGGACATCGAATGCGCTGCGCCACACGCTGCCCGAGCTGTCGAAGGCGGAGGTCACCGAGACCTACCGCGGCCTGGAACGCTGGACCCGGTACTGGCTGGAGTGCCGACGGGCACCGGGCAGCGAACTGGCCCACTACCACCACGGCAACGACAGCGGCTGGGACAACGCGAGCACCTTCGACGAAGGGTGCGTCGTGGAGAGCGCCGACCTGGCGGCCTTTCTGGTCCTACAGATGCGCGAACTCGGCGCCCTGGCCCCATTCGCCGACGCACCGAACGCCGCGCGGCACTGGCTCGACCGGGCCGACCGCATGCTCAATGCGATGATCGAACGGCTGTGGACGGGCAAACGGTTCGCGGCTCACGTGCTTGAATCCGGTCACACCCGGACCAGCGACAGCCTCCTGGAGCTGATGCCGATCGTGCTGGGCGAACTGCTCCCCCGGCACATCCATACCGCGCTGGCCGGACAGATCCGCGAACATCTGACACCGCACGGCCTGGCGACAGAGCTGCCCGGGTCACCCCACTACGAACCCGACGGTTACTGGCGCGGACCGATCTGGGCGCCGTCCACGGTGTTGATCGAGGACGGCCTGCGCCGCGCCGGCCACACGCGAATGGCCGACGAGATCAGCGACCGTTTCCGCGCCCTGTGCGAGACATCCGGGTTCGCCGAGAACTTCGACGCGCTGACCGGCGCGGGCCAGCGCGACCGCGCGTACACGTGGACCGCAAGCGGCTACCTGATTCTCGCAGCGGCAGCGGAACGACGCCACGCGACCACTGAAGGTGCGGAAACGATTCGAAGCCTGGATCAGTCGAGCACGTAAGTTTCAACAACGTCCGTAGGCAACCGATTTCGAAGCGCGGCTCCCCCGGAGCCGGTCAGGCACAGTCCGCCCGTTACCTGTCAAGGACAGCCCGCAATACGGCGTTGACCTGCTCTCACGCCCCGTCGTAACATTCAATCGAACCGATTCCTCGAATCGATTCGACATCAGGTGCAGAGCCACTCCCGAGGAGAAGGTGAAGCAGAGTGGACAAGATCTCTGCCATGCAGCGCCGTCATGTCGGTGTCGCGCGAACGCGTGTTCTCGCGATGGCGGCCGGACTCGTGCTTGCCGTGGCCGGCACGCTGGCCGCCATCGCCCCGGCCGGCGCCGCGACCAACATCACCGTGAACGGTTCCTCGGGCGGCCAGGCCTTCAGCGGTGTTGGAGCGATCAGCGGCGGGGGCGGCAACAGCCGACTGCTGATCGACTACCCGGAGCCCGAGCGCACCCAGATCCTGGACTACCTGTTCAAGCCGGGCGTCGGCGCCGCACTACAGATACTCAAGGCCGAGATCGGCGGCGACACCAACTCCACCTCGGGCGCGGAACCGAGTATCGAACACACCCGGGGCACGATCAACTGCGACGTCGGCTACGAGTGGTGGCTGATGGAGCAGGCGAAGGCCCGCAACCCGAACATCAAGCTCTACGGGCTGGCCTGGGGCGCGCCCGGCTGGATCGGCGGCGGCACCTTCTTCTCGACCGACACGATCAACTATCTGGTGTCCTGGCTGAACTGCGCCGCGTCCCACAACCTGACCATCGACTACCTCGGCGGCTGGAACGAACGCGGCTTCAACGTCTCATGGTACGAGCAGTTGCGCGGTGCCCTCAACGCCAACGGCCACAGCGGCGTCAAGATCGTCGCGGCCGACTCGGACTGGTCCGTGGCCAACTCTGTCGACAGCGACCCGGCATTCGCGGCCGCCGTGAGCATCATCGGCGCCCACTACCCGTGCGGCTACCGCTCGTCCCAGGCCAGCTGCGGGGTGCCATCGGCCGCCACGTCGTCCGGCAAGCCGTTGTGGGCAAGCGAAAACGGCTCGGACGACTTCAACGCCGGCGCGCAGGCGATGGCGCGCGGCATCAACCGCGGATACATCGACGGGAAGATGACCGCGTACATCAACTGGCCGTTGGTCGCCGCGATCACCCCGAACCTGCCTTTCCCCACGATGGGTCTCGCCCTGGCCCCGCAGCCGTGGTCGGGCTCCTACGCGATCGGCAAGAACGCCTGGGTGATGGCGCAGACCAGCCAGTTCACCGCCCCCGGCTGGCAGTACCTCGACGCTTCCAGCGGCTATATCGGCGGCAACCGGAACAACGGCAGCTTTGTCTCGCTGAAATCGACGAACAACCGCGACTACAGCACGGTCATCGAAACGGTGGACGCCGGCGCGGCACAGACGTTGACCTTCAACGTGACCGGTGGGCTGTCCACCGGCACCGTGCACGTGTGGACCACCAACCTCAACTCCACCAATCCGGCGGACTACTTCGTGCACGCGGCCGACATCACCCCGTCCGGCGGCACCTACAGCCTCACCGTGCAGCCCGGACACGTCTACACCCTGACCACCACGACGGGCCAGGGCAAGGGCACCACGACCGGCCCCTCCCCGGCCGCGATGCCCTTGCCCTACAACGATTCCTTCGACGGCAACGCCACCGGCACCGAAGCGAAGTTCCTGATGGACTGGCAGGGCGCGTTCGAGACCGTCGCCTGCGGTGGCGGCCACACCGGCCAGTGCGTGCGGCAGATGAGCGCGCAGACCCCGATCACCTGGGACACGTTGTCCGACCCCCATGCCCTGCTCGGTGACCTGAGCTGGAGCAACTACACCGTCTCCTCCGACGTCATGCTGGAGAAATCCGGTTACGCCGGACTCGTCGGCCGCGCCAGCTCACAGCAGTACCTCGGCGCCGGCGGCCTCAATGCCTACTACCTGCGCGTGACCGACACCGGCACCTGGTCGATCCTGCGTAGCGACACCAGCGCCAACTTCACCACGCTGGCCAGCGGCACCGTGGCCACGTCGGGTACCGGACGCTGGCATCACCTCGCCCTCACCTTCGCCGGCGGCACCATCACCGCGTCCGTCGACGGGACGACCGTGGGCTCGGTCACCGACTTCACCTTCGGCTCGGGCCAGGTCGGCTACACCACCAGCCAAGGCGAAACCGCCCAGTTCGACAACCTGTCCATCACCCCTGGCAGCGGCGGAAACCCCGGCACCACCGGAGCACTGCACGCGGTCGGTGCGGGCAAATGCCTCGACGTGCCGAACGCGTCCACCACGGCCGGCACGCAGACGCAGATCTGGGACTGCAACGGCGGAACCAACCAGGTCTGGACGCACACCTCCGCGGGTCAGTTCACTGTCTACAGTGGCACCAACCAGAGGTGCCTCGACGCCAACGGCCAGGGCACCAGCCCCGGCACGAAGGTGGACATCTGGTCGTGTGACGGCGGCACGAACCAGCAGTGGCAGTTGAACTCCAACGGCACCGTCACCGGCGTCCAATCAGGACTGTGTCTCGACGTCACCGGGGCCGGCACCACCAACGGCACCCTGGTCGAACTGTGGACATGCAACGGCCAGAGCAACCAACAATGGGCCATCGGCTGACCCGCAACCGCGGCGTCGGCCCGCGTACCGACCGGCTGCGGCCAGCCCGCCGGTCGGTACGCGATACCCGCCGCGGACACCGAAGTCGAGGCGCTGACCCGGTTGCGCACGGAACTGTCGGGTGAGGACCTGCCGGAGCGGCTGTGCGAGCACATCACGCACCGCGAAGTGTCGGCGCTGCGCAAACGCCCGGTTCTGGTTTCGCCGGCCGTATGCCGGTCAGGCTCGTGGCCGGCGTGCCGCGATGCCGGACCGAGGCGGCCCTGAGCTCTCCCGCCGGACGAGCACGGGTGCGGGACCGGTGCGAACCGCCGTCGGATCGCGCGCGTAGTCCTGGAGCAGCGCGAAACACGCCCGCCCCAGTCCGCAGAAGTCCAGCCGGACGGTGGTCAGCGACGGCGTGCCGAACTCGGCCAGTGGAGTGTCGTCGAATCCGACCACGCTCACGTCGTCGGGAACCGCGCGGCCGGCCTCGTGCATCGCCCGCAGCACGCCGAACGCGAGATCGTCGTTGCCGCACAGCACGGCGGTCACATCGGGATCCCTGGCGAGCAGCATGCCGGCCCGGTAGCCCGAGCGCGGGTGCCAACCGGCCGCCAGCGGCTCGGGCGGTTCGATGCCCGCCGCCAGCAGTGCCTGCCGCCAGCCGACCATCCGCTGCGCGGTCGCCGTCGGGGACGGGATTGATACATAGTGGACAGTGCGGTGTCCGAGTTGGAGCAGGTAGGCGGTGGCTTCGGTGGCCGCCGCGCGGTCGTTGATCCACACCCATGGCCTGCCATCGGCCTCGTCGCCGACCGGTGTCTCGACCGCGGCCACCATCGGCACGCCAGGTGGTACCGCGGTCAGCGCCCGGGTGCCGGCCGGGTCGAAGGCCAGCACGATCAGCGCGCCACCGGACTCAACGGCCCGGTCCACCGCGTCGGCGACCTCGTCCTGGTTGTCGGACTCCAGCACCCGGATACCGACCGCGAAGTCCGCTGCCCGCGCGGCTTCCTCGATACCGCGCAGCGCAGCCGCGTACCCGTAGAGGGTGGTGTTCGCGGTGAGCACGGTGACCGACTGGACCGGCCCACCGGCCAGCGCCCGGGCAGCCCGGTTCGGCCGGAAACCGAGCCGGTCGACGGTGGCCAGCACCAGTTCGCGAGTGGACGCCTTCACGCTGGGATGCCCGTTGATGACCCGGGACACCGTCTGGTAGGACACCCCGGCCGCCGCGGCGACATTCCGGATGCTGATGGCACGTGCCGTTGTGTGACCGGCCACACTCATGGCAGGATTGTGACCGGTCACATCGCACCCGGTCAAGGGAGGCCACGTGCCGGGCTGGTCCGACGAGGCGCTGGACCTGACGATCGACGTGGACGCCGAGGGCGCGGCCCGGATCACCCGGTTCGCCTTGGCTGGAACCGGTTCGTCCGGTGTCGGGCTGCCGCTGGTCGACGTGGTGGTGACCGGGGAGGGGCGCGGCTGGAGCGGCCACCGCTACAGCGAGTCGGTGGTGGGCGGCCGGTTGCGCTGTGTCGGCTACGACGAGGGCCAGGACGGGGACTGGCGGACGCTGCGGGTGGATCTCGCCGATCCGGCGAGTGGCCTACGCGCCGAGGTCGAGTACCGGGTGCTCACCGGGCGTGGCGTGCTCCGTTCCCGGGTGCGCCTTGTCAACGGCGGCGACGAGCCGTTGACGGTGGAAGCGGCCAGTTCGCTGCTCGTCGGAACGCTGCCCGATCCGTCCGAAGTGGACGTGCTGTGGGTGGACAATGACTGGCTCACCGAGGGCCGGTGGCAGCGCCGCGAGCTGCGCTCGGCACTGCCGGATGTGAACGCGCACGCGCATCCTGGCGCGAATCCACGCGGCACGTTCGGGCTGACCGGCGTCGGCACCTGGTCTTCCGCTGGTCACCTGCCGATGGGTGCGCTGGTCGACCGTCGTACCGGGACCGCGTGGGCGTGGCAGATCGAGCACAACGGCGGCTGGCACTGGCAGGTGGCGGAGCACCTGCGCGGCCGCCGGGGCGCCACGTACCTCGCTCTGTTGGGGCCGACCGACACCGAGCATCACTGGCGGGCGCGGTTGTCTCCCGGCGAGTCCTTCACCACGGTCCCCGCCGCCATCGCGGTGGGCACCGACCTGGACGACGTGCTTGGCAGGCTCACCGCGTACCGCAGGGCAATCCGCCGCCCGCACGACGATCACCGACGGCTGCCGGTGATCTTCAACGACTACATGAACACCCTGAAGGGAGATCCCACCACCGAGCGCCTGCTCCCGCTGATCGACGCGGCGGCCGCCGTCGGCGCCGAGTACTTCTGCGTGGACTCCGGCTGGTACACCGACATCGGCGCGACCTGGTGGGACGCGGTCGGCGAATGGCAACCGTCCACCACCCGGTTTCCGCACGGTATCGGCGAAGTGCTGGACGCGATCAGGGCGGCGGGCATGGTGCCCGGACTGTGGCTGGAACCCGAGGTGGTCGGCGTGCACAGCCCGGTGGCCGACAAGCTGCCGGCGGACGCGTTCTTCAGCCGCGACGGCGTCCGGCTCGTCGAGCACGGCCGTCACCATCTCGACCTGCGGCATCCGGCGGCACGCGAACACCTGGACGGAGTGATCGACTTGCTGGTCGGCGAGCTGGGCGTCGGCTACCTCAAACTCGACTACAACATCAACGGCGGTGTCGGCACGGACACCGGCGGCGGCCCGCCCGGTGCCGGCTTGCTCGGGCACAACCGGGCGCACCTGGACTGGCTGGACTCCGTACTCGACCGGTATCCCGGCCTGACCGTCGAGAACTGCGCGTCCGGCGGGCTACGGACGGACTACGCCATGCTGTCCCGGCTGCACCTGCAATCCACCAGTGACCAACAGGACTTCCTGCGGTATCCGGCGATCGCCGCGGCCGCACCGTCGATCATGGCGCCGGAGCAGGCGGCGAACTGGGCCTACCCGCAACCCGATTTCACCGACGACGAGATCACCTTCACGCTGTGCGGCGCCCTGCTCGGCCGGATCCACCTGTCCGGACACCTGAACCGGATGACGGCCGCGCAGCGGCAACTGGTCGCCGACGCGGTCGCGACCTACCGTCGGATCCGGGCCGACCTGGCCCGCGCCATGCCCTTCTGGCCGCTGGGCCTGCCCGGCTGGACCGACACCTGGCTGGCCCTTGGCATGCGCACGCCGGACGTGACCTACCTGGTCGTCTGGCGGCGCCCGCCGATCAGTGGCGGCGACGCGGCGGTCCCGGCCGAACTGGCGGTACCCGTGCCACACCTGCGCGGCCGGCCCGCCACCGCCCGAGTGTCCTATCCGGACAACACCGCGACCGTGGCCTGGCACGGCGGGCGCGGCGAACTGGCCGTCACCCTGCCCCGGCTACCGTCCGCCTGCCTGGTCGAACTCCGGGCCGAGATTTCGAACACGGCGGAACTTTCATGAACTAGGGGCAGGTAGTCGACGGTCGGGCGGGACACGTCTTGACTCAGCGGTTGTGACCGGTCACATTTGTTAGCGCTCACACGAAGCCGGAGGATTCAATGAGGATGAACCCGAAATCCGGCCGCCTCGCGCTGGCGGTCGTAGCCGCGTTGACACTCCCGATGTTCACGCTGCCCGCCCAACCCGCGGCCGCGGCAACTACGTCCCTGAACGTGAACCTGGCGTCGGTGACGAGGCCGGCGACCGGGGTCGGTTCTGGGTTTCTCTACGGGATGACGAGCGACGGCACGCAGCCGGCGTCGCAGTTCCTGACTCCGTTGGCGGTCAACGCCTTCCGGGGTGGCGGGCACGTGTCCCGGGGTTGGATCGGGGACGGGTACCAGTTCGGCTCGGGCACCCAGGCAGATGTCAACTCGGTGATCGCGCAGGCGCGGCGGCTGGGTCCGTCGGTGCAGTACCAGGCGATCCTCAGCGATCTCTACGGCGCGGACGGGGGCCAGCCGTCCAACACGATGTGGCCGTGCGACAACGGTAGTTGCGCCAACTGGGTCAACTTCATCGACTCGGTGGTTGGCGCGTTGCAGGGGTCCGGCTTGCCATTCGCCTACGACATCTGGAACGAGCCGGACATCTCGATCTTCTGGGCACGCGGCATGAACAGCACCCAGTACTTCCAGATGTGGGACACCGCCCAGCGGGAGATCCGGCGCATCGCGTCGGGCGCGCGGATCGTCGGACCCTCGGTCGCCCTCACGCCGCAGAACAACGCGGGCGAATGGCAGACCTGGCTCGCCCATGTCAAGGCGGCCGGGACGCTGCCCGACATGATCACCAACCACGACGAGGGCGACGGGGACGACCCCGTTGTCGTGTCCCAGGCCGTCAACAGCGCACTGGCCGCCGCCGGAGTCCCGCCCCGGCCGCTGTCCGCGAACGAGTACGAGCCGCAGAACCAGCAGACCGCCGGGCAGAACGCCTATTACCTGGCCCGTTTCGCCCAGTCCGGGTACACGAACGCGATGCGTGGCAACTGGGTCTGCTGCCTGACCCCCAACCTGGCCGGTGTTCTCACCCAGACCAGCGGCGGATGGCAGACGACCGGCCTCTGGTGGGCGATGCGCACGTACGCCGACCTGACCGGGTCGCTGGTCGCCACCTCTGGTCAAGTGGGGACGCTGGCGGTCTCCGCGGCCGAGGACAGGTCCCGGCAGCGCGTGGTGGCCCTGCTCGGCGACGAGAACGGATTCACCGGCGCCGCGTCGGTGACGTACACCGGGTTGTCGTCGGTGGCGTCGTGGCTGTCGAGCAACGGCAGTGTGCACGTCACGGTGGACCGGATTCCCGACCAGGCACCGCTGGCCGCCCCACAGGTGGTCCTGAATCAGGACATGAGCACCGCCAGTGGATCGTTCACGGTACCGCTGACCTTCCAGGCCACCCATGACGCGTTCGCGGTCTACCTGACGCCAACCCAGTCCACGGGCGGCGGCTTCCCCGGCGGTAACCACCAATTGGTTGTGGCCAACGACAACCTGTGCCTTGACGTGGCCGGCAACACCACCGCCGCGGGCGCGGCGATCGACCAATGGACCTGCAACGGCCAAACCAACCAGCAGTTCCAGTTCGTGCCCGGCACCGGCGGCGCAGGCGAACTGCGGGCCGAGAACTCCGGTGACGACGTGGCGGTGGCCAACAACGCCACCGCGGCCGGCAGCCCGGACATCGTCCAGCAGGTCCCCAACGGCGCCGCCGGCGCTCTGTGGCAACCGATCGCGCAGTCCGACGGTTCGTTCGAGTTCCAGAACCGTAACAGCGGGCTGTGCCTGGACGTATTCGGCGCGGGCGGCAACACCGGCCAGCAACTCGACCAGTGGGCGTGCAAGAACGCTCCCGGCACCAACCAGGACTTCTTCCCCCGCTGACGCGAACGGCGGCCCGCTGCCAGGGCTTCAGCGAGGCTGGCAGCGGGCTGGCGGTGGCCGCCGATTCCGGACGTTGAACGTCCGGAATGCTGTCTACGGTGCTGTCCATGACGAACCACGCCCAGCTGCCAGCCGGTCCGGTCGACCTGCCGGTGTTCGATTTCGCGGCATTTGTCGACGCATTCGACACCCGGCGTCGCGCTCGACGGCTGAGCTGGTACGAGTTCGCCGACGAACTGTGGCACCAGTCATCGCAACTCAACGCACAACTTCTGGACCATCCACTCTGCGGGGGCGCCGTCTCCCGACTGGGCGCGCGCGGCGAGACGTCGTGCCAATACGCCCTGTTCCTGCTCCGCTGGCTCCACCGAGCGCCCGAGGAGTTCCTCACCGGACCGGCGGTCGACGTTGGCGACACCCGACTGCTCGAGCCAGGACCCGGCTGCCGGCTCCGATGGGACCTCAACCTGCTCCACGACGTCCTGAACACCCAGCGCCAACGACGCGGCCTGACCTGGACACAACTGGCCCGGATCATCGACTGCACGCCCAGCCGCCTGACCAACCTACGCACTGCCCGCATGGCGGACCTGGGTCTCACGATGCGCGTGACACAGTTGCTCAGGCGACCGGCGGCCGACTTCATCCAAGGCGCCCAGTGGTGAATCACACGGACGAGTTGGTGTGGTACGTCTCCTACGGCTCCAACATGCACGCCGACCGGCTCACCACCTACCTGTCCGGCGGCACCCCACCCGGCGGCCACCGCGCCAACCCCGGCGCCCGCGACCCCCGCCCGCCCCGCCGCGACACCGCCGTGTGGCTGCCCGGCCAGGTCTACTTCACCACCCACTCCCCCGTCTGGAACGGCGGCCGCGCCTTCTACGACCCGACCCTGCCCGGCCGCGCCGCCGCACGCGGCTGGCTGATCACCAGCGAGCAGTTCTCCGACATCAGCGCCCAGGAGATGTACCGACAACCGGGCGTCGACCTTGACCTGACGACGGTGCTGGCCACCGGACGCGACCAAGTCGGTGGGGGCCGGTACGAAACCCTCCTGCACCCCGGCCATCTCGATGGCTACCCGTTGCTGACATTCACCGCGCCGTGGCGGGCGTCCGACCTACCCGGCACCGCGCCGTCACTGGCCTACCTGCGGATGCTGGCCGGCGGCTTGATCGCCGCCCACGGCTGGAACACCGCTCAGGCCGCCACCTATCTCGCCGGGCTCAGCGGAGCATCCGGAGTGTGGCACCCCGACGACCTTGCCGAGCGCCTGACCGACGGCCCCGCCCCCGAGGCGGACGTCCAACGGTGAAGGACTGTCACCGGCGGCCGGCGCGTAGGAACTCCCGGTTCAGGGTGGCGATGCTGGCCAGCGGAATTCCCTTGGGGCACACCGCGACACACTCGCCGCTGTTGGTGCAGCCGCCGAAGTCCAGTGCGTCCATGGTGTGGACCAGGTCGATGACCCGCTGTTCGCGTTCCGGGGCGCCCTGCGGGAGCGTGTTCAGGTGCGTGACCTTCGCCGCCGTGAACAGGGTCGCCGAGCCGTTCGGGCAGGCCGCGACGCACGCGCCGCAGCCGATGCAGGTCGCGTTGTCGAAGGCGACGTCGGCGGCGGCCTTGGGGATCGGGGTCGCGTGCGCGTCCGGTGCGCTGCCGGTGGGTGCTGTCACGTAGCCGCCGGCCGCGACGATGCGATCCAGTGCCGACCGGTCGACCACCAGGTCCTTGATCACCGGAAACGCCTTGGCGCGCCACGGTTCCACGTCGATCACGTCGCCGTCGTGGAACGCGCGCATGTGTAGTTGGCAGGTCGTCGTGCGTTCCGGTCCGTGGGCCCGGCCGTTGATCACCATGCCGCACGAGCCGCAGATGCCCTCGCGGCAGTCGTGGTCGAACGCCACCCGGGGCTGGCCTTCCTGGATCAGCCGGTCGTTGAGCACGTCCAGCATCTCCAGGAACGACATCTCCTCGGTGATGCCGTCGACCGGGTACTCGACCATCCGGCCCGGCTCGTCCGGACCGGCCTGGCGCCAGATCCGCAGTGTCAGCCTCACGTGTAACTCCGTTGGGTCGGGTGGACGTACTCGAACCGGAGGGCTTCGCGGTGCAGCACCGGCCGGTCGCCGGTGTACTCCCACGCGGCGACGTGGTCGAAATGCTCGTCGTCGCGTTGGGCCTCGCCGTCGGCGGTCTGGTGTTCCTCGCGGAAGTGGCCGCCGCACGACTCCTCGCGCACCAGCGCGTCCAACAGCATCAGTTCGGCGAATTCCAGGAAGTCCGCGACCCGGTTGGCCTTCTCCAGTTCCTGGTTCAGTTCCGCGCCGCTGCCCGGCACCAGCACCCGCCGCCAGAACTCGTCCCGCAGCGACGGGACCCGCAGCAGCGCCTTGCGCAGCCCGGCCTCGGTCCGTGCCATGCCGCAGTGGTCCCACAGCAGCGTGCCCAGTTCGCGGTGGAACGAATCGACGGTCCGGTCACCGCGCACGGCCAGCAGCGCGGTCAGTCGGTCGACCGCATCAGCCTCGGTCCGTGTCACGACCGGGTGGTCGGGTGGCACGTCGGCGAAACCGCCGCGCGCGATGTAGTCGTTCATCGCCACCGGTAGCACGAAGTACCCGTCGGCGAGGCCCTGCATGAGCGCGGACGCGCCGAGCCGGTTGGCGCCGTGGTCGGAGAAGTTGGCCTCGCCTATGACGAACAGGCCGGGGACCGTGCTCCGCAGGTCGTAGTCGACCCACAGGCCGCCCATCGTGTAGTGGATCGCCGGATAGATCCGCATCGGCACCCGGTAGGGGTCCTCGGCCGTGATGCGCTCGTACATGTCGAACAGGTTGCCGTACCGGGCTTCGATCGCCGGCCGGCCGAGGCGCTCGATCGCGTCCGCGAAGTCGAGGTACACGCCAAGCCCGCCGGGCCCGACGCCGTAGCCCGCGTCGCACACCGTCTTCGCGGCCCGCGACGCGATGTCCCTCGGCACCAGGTTGCCGAAGCTCGGGTACATCCGTTCCAGGTAGTAGTCGCGCTCGTCCGGCGGGATCTCGCTGGGCGCCCTCGGGTCGCCGGCGGTTTTCGGCACCCAGATGCGGCCGTCGTTGCGTAGCGACTCACTCATCAGGGTGAGCTTGGACTGGTGGTCGCCGGATCGCGGAATGCAGGTCGGGTGGATCTGCGTGAAGCACGGGTTGGCCAAGTGGGCGCCGCGCCGGTAGGCCCGCCAGATCGCGCTCGCGTTGGAGCCCTTCGCGTTGGTGGACAAGTAGAAGACGTTGCCGTAGCCCCCGGTGGCGAGGACCACCGCGTCCGCGAGGTACGTGCGGACTTCGCCGGTGACGAGGTCGCGTGCCACGATCCCCCGGGCTCGTCCGTCGATCACGACGAGGTCGAGCATCTCCGTGCGGGCGTGGAGTTCGACGTTGCCGGCATCGATCTGGCGGGACAGCGCCTGGTACGCGCCGATCAGCAGTTGCTGGCCGGTCTGGCCGCGGGCGTAGAACGTGCGCTGCACCTGGACGCCGCCGAACGACCGGGTGTCGAGCAGGCCGCCGTACTCGCGGGCGAACGGCACACCCTGGGCGACGGCCTGGTCGATGATCGCCCCCGAAAGCTCGGCCAGTCGGTACACATTGGACTCCCGGGACCGGAAGTCGCCGCCCTTCACGGTGTCGTAGAACAGCCGGTACACCGAGTCGCCGTCGTTGCGGTAGTTCTTGGCCGCGTTGATGCCGCCCTGCGCCGCGACCGAGTGCGCGCGACGCGGCGAGTCCTGGAAACAGAACTGCACCACCTGGTAGCCCTGCTCGGCCAGGGTCGCGCCGGCCGAACCACCCGCGAGACCCGTGCCAACCACGATGATCCGGTGTTGACGCCGGTTGGCCGGATTGACGAGCCGGGCTTCGAACCGACGCCGGGCCCAGCGGTCCGCGATCGGCCCGGCCGGCGCCTTCGTGTCGGCAATCGGCGCGCCGACGGTGTAGTCGTCCATGTCAGCGCACCCATCCCGTCATGACGGCGACGGGCACCAGGACGAAGCCCGCCGTGATCGCGACCGCCAGCGTCGAGCCGACGGCCCGGATCGTCCGGTCCCGCGCGGGCCGGTTGACGCCGAGCGTCTGCGCGGCGCTCCAGAAACCATGGTTGATGTGCAGGCCGAGCGCGAGCACGGCGACGACGTAGATCACGTTGACCCACCAGACCTGGAAGTCGACGACCACGTTGTGATACGGCCGGCCCGCCGCGAAGTCCGGATTGACGACGCCAACGGTCAGGTCGAGCAGGTGCCACACGACGAACAGCGCGATGATCACGCCGCCCCATCGCATCGTGCTGGTGGCGAACGTCGCCCCAGGTCGTTGAGCGTGTACATAGCGGATCGGCCGGGCCCGTCTGTCGCGAATGGACAGTTGGACCGCCGCCGTGACGTGAGCCACCACGGCGACCAGCAACACGGCACGCTGTGTCCACAGGAACCAGGTGTTGTGCAGCACGGGTTCGCCGATCGTGCGCAGCCATGCGGCGTAGCCGTCGAAGTCGGTCCGGCCGAAGAAGATCTTCAGGTTGCCGAGCATGTGCGCCAGCAGGAACAGCACGAGGACAAGGCCGGAGACGGCCATCACCGCCTTCTTGCCGATCGTCGTGGACCAGAACCGCCGGATCGGCCGCTCGCGGGCCGTCACGTCAACCACCACCACATCGACGCTAGGCGCGGATTCGCCAGAGGGCAAACACATGCTAGCTCTCGTTTCGATAGCCACTGGCTATGATGGCCTCATGCAGTTCCAGCAACTCGCGTACTTCGTGACGGTCGCGGAGACGCGGCACTTCACCCGGGCCGCTGATCGGATGCGGGTCGCGCAACCGTCGCTGTCGCAACAGGTGCGTGCCCTGGAACGGGATGTCGGCGCCACCCTGTTCCGTCGGATACGCGGCAACGTCACCCTGACCGAAGCCGGCGAGACACTGCTGCCGATCGCCCGCCGAATCCTGGCCGAGACCGAGACGGCCTACCGGGCGGTGCGCGAGCTCGACGAGTTGGGTCGCGGCCGGGTCCGACTGGGTGCCACACCGAGCCTGTGCACCGGCCTGCTGCCGACGATGCTCGCCACGTTCCGGCGCGAGTATCCCGGGATCGAACTGGCGATCCGGGAGAGCGGATCGCGGGATCTCCAGGCCGAGCTGTCCGAGGGCACGCTGGACCTCGCGATCATCATCGATTCACGGCTACGCGACGACCCTCGGCTGTCCACCGTGCCACTGCTGGCCGAGGAACTCGTCGTGATCTCGGCGCGGGACACGCCCGCCGCCGGCGCCCGAATGCCGATCCGCGCGCTGCGGGGCAGGCCGCTGGTGATGTTCCGGCGCGGATACGACCTCCGCGACGCCACGCTGGCGGCGTGCCGGGCGGAGGGCTTCGAGCCGACGTTCGCCATCGAGGGCGGCGAGATGGACGCGGTACTGGAGTTCGTCCGCGCCGGCATCGGCCTGGCCGTGGTCCCCAGCACCGTGGTCGGCGACCGCTTCCACACGACCCGATTCGCCGCACCCGGCCTGACCCGCACGATCCAACTCGCGTACCGCCGCGATGTCGAACCGACCCGAGCCGTCCGCGCACTCCGTGACGCGATTATGAGGTCCCTGACCGAAGCCGCCCGCACCGGCCGCCTGCCGTTCGGCACGAAAGCCCTCTTCCCGGAGGCCGGCATGGAGATGGCTTAGCGCCAGCCGAACTGAAGTCCGTGACCCGCGTTCAGCCGTCGCGGAGGGCTTCGGTGACGGTCCGGATCAGGGCGTTGATGCTGTCCGGGTCGTTCTTGATCCGTTTGGTGTCCACCTCGATCTTTCGGTCCCCCAAGACAAACCGCACCGTCACGTCGGATCGGCGGGTCTTCAGCCACACCGCGATGGACCCGAGCAGCACGGTGACCGCGCCGCCGCTGCCGACCATGACCGTCAACGCATCGGTCGCCGCGCCCATGTCGCCTTGCGCGATCGGTGCGACGCGCCGGCTGACACGTCCGCGCAACTCGTCCTCGTCGCGTAGCCAGGCCAGTAGCGACGCGAGGTCGTCCGGTCGGTCCGGTAGCGAAATCGTCGCGTCGACGGGAAAGTCCATGGGAAAACCGTACTGGCTCACCGCTCGCCGTCCATTGGCAGCGGACCGGCGTGCACCGTGAGCATCGTCCAGGCACCGAGGTAAATGCGGTCGCCGTCCCGCAGGTCGACCATCGTGTCGGGGCGGATCGGGTCCGAGGTGAAGTCGTTGAGATACGTGTGATTGGTGGACTCCAGGTCGACCACCGCCCAGCACCCGTCCGGCCGGCTGACCAACTGGGCGTGCATCCTGCCCACCGCCGGGTCCTCCGGCCGGCCGCTCAGGTCGATCTCCGGGTTGATCCCGCGGCGGGCGCTGTACCGCCCGATCAGCATGCTCGGCCCACGCAGCGAAAAGCGGCGAATCGGGTAGAAGGCCGGGAAGGTGAGTGCGGCGACCTCGGCACCGCCGCTGTCCTGCACGAAGTCGAAATAGGCACGGTCGGCGCTGGCCTCGGCGTGCCACAGCGACAGGGAAGACGACTCGGGCGACAGCGAAGTAGCCGGCCCGGCGGCGACCGCCGGTGGCTCGGGTTCGGCCACGACCAACGCTGGTACGGGTCCGGCCGGCGGCGGTTCAGGTTCGGCCGCGGCCGGCGGCGGTTGGGGTTCGGCCGCGACCGGCGCTGGTTCGGGCGGCGCGGACCGTTGTGAATCGTGGCCGTCGAATTCGCAGAAACGGCGTGTCTGGCTGCGGCCGCACACGGGGCACTGCCAATCGGGCACCGGCTCCGGCCGCGCGCGCACCACGACACCGGGCGGCGTCCCGATCAACTGTCCACAGTGGTCACAATGTCTCGGGTCGGCCGAATCGTGACCGGCTGGACAGATCGCCATCCGCACCTCCTCAACTCTCGTGGGTCCGCATGGTCTTACGCGACTCCAGCCTGGCCATCTCGGCGTCGACGTCGGCCATCGACCGCCTGATCCGCACGGTGCCACCGGGGCTGTCCGGCACGTCGACGATCGTCCGCAGCACCTTCAGCGTGTCCTCGCGCCCGTGCTGCCTGGCAAGGTCCACCGCCTGTGCCAGCTTCAACGTCGCGAGTTCCCGCCGACCCGCGCCCAACGCGTTCAGGCCCGCCGCGATGGCATCGGCCAGCTCGGTCTGCTTTGTCGCGCCGGCCACCTTCGCGTTCATCTTGGTGGACAGCACCGGATCGTCGGTCCATTGGATCCAGACCGTTTTTTCCGCGAACTCGACGTCACCCACCACGACACTGACCCGTGCGCCGGCCCGCTCGTCACCTGGCTGCCCCGGCGGTACCTGTAGTCGCAGGTGGTAGTCCCGGTGCTCGTCGCCCCACGGGCCGAGCGGGTAGTCGGTGAACCGGGCCCCGGCCGGGGAGGGCTGGCCGAGCTGATCGGCGATCCAGGGATAGTTCTGGGCCAGCAGCGTGATCGTGGTGTCGGTCGCGGTCCAGACCCGCAGGAGCACGTCGGCGGCCATCTTGCCCATCACGCCCTCGACGATGGCCTGGAAGTCGGCGCTGAGTCCGCCGGCGTCCGGCAGTCCCTCCGCCGAGCCGAGCAGGCACTCCGCGATCGCCAGCAGCGGCTCGGCGTTCCACTGGCTGCCGACACCCCTGCTGTCGCAGACGAACACGCCCCGGCAGCGGTCCAGCGCCTCACGGAATCGCGCGGCGGCCTGGCTCTCGTTCTTCCCGTCGGTGAGCAGGATCGCGTGCTTGATCTGGGCCGGGTGGCCGGCGAGCAGTTCGCGAGTCAGGTCGAGCCAGGCGCCGATCGCGGTGCCACCGTCCGCGACGACCCTGCGCAACGCATGGCGCGCCTTGGCACGGGTCGAGTTGGACACGACGGCCAGCCCACCGTTCTCCGGATACACCAACCGGGCCCAGTGGTTGCCGGCGACGATCGCGAACTCGACGCCGTCGCGCAGCGTGTCGATGGCCACCTGGGTCGCCTGTTTGGCCTCTTCGAGCTTGGCGCCGGTCATCGACATCGAGCAGTCGATCATGATGACCTGGGCCACGCTGCCGGGCGGTCCGGCGGGGGCGCCACCGTCGAGCTTGCACTCGACCGAGATCACCGCGTCCATCATGGTGCCGGCGTCCGGCAGGTACTCGTTCTGGCTGACCTCGACATCGAACGTGTAGCTCATCGTGCTCCTTCGGGCCGAGGCGGGAACGCAAGCACCGCAACCGTGATGTTGTCGTGGCCGCCCGCGTCCAGTGCCCTGCCGATGAGCGCGCGTGCCCATTCGACCGGCGATCCGGACAGGTCGGTCGGGTCGATGTGGCCGCCGTCCAGGTAGCGGGACAGGCCATCGGTGCAGGCAAGCACCATGCCGGGACCTGGCGGCACGAAGGTCACCACGTGCGGCGCGGCCCGGCGCGCGTCGGCGCCGAGCCAGCGATCCAGCGCCTGCGCACCGTCCTGGGCGTAGCGGGGGTCATCGGGCGGCACACCATCGGCGGCGAGCCGGCCGGCCAGCGAGTCGTCGACCGTGAGCCGCCGGACCTCGTCGCCGGAAACCCAGAACGCCGGACTGTCACCGAGCCAGCCGAGCGTGACGGCGTCGCTGGTCAGCAGCGCGGACAGGTAGGTGCAGCACGGCGGATCGGTCGGACGGCCGCGACCGGTGTCCGCCGCGGCATCGGCGGCCGCGATCGCCGCGTGACCGGTCGCCGACACCGCCACGTCGGCGGACACGGACCCGGCATCGCCCAGTGCCCGCACCAGATTGGTGACACCGGCCCGCGCCGCGGCGACGGCGGCCATCTCCGATCTGGGGGACGACGCCACGCCGTCGCAGACCGCGGCCACCGTCGCGGTCGCGGTGTCCACCCGGCCGATGGCCATGGCGTCCTCGTTGCGCGCGCGGCACCGACCCACGTCGGTGCCGCCGGCCACGAGATCGAGGTCGAACTCGGCGGACCGGGCCAACGGAGCCGCACACAGCACGGGCGGCGACCGCCGGTCCAGCCGATGTCCACAGTGGTCGCAGAACCGGGCGTCCGGCAGCGTGCCCGCGTGACAGGCAGGGCAGGGCGTGCGGACGGATGTCATTGCTACACCAGGGTTTTCGGCCGGACGCGGTTGGCATGGTCCACCAGTGCCGAGCGCCGGTCCCGGTCCCGGGTCACCTTGGCCAGTTCTCGGTACGCCTCCTCAAGACCCAGCCGCACGTGGTACTCGTCCAACGCATAGCCGAGCACCCGGTGGTCGCCGGATGCCTGGCCGGCCTCGCCGTCCAGTACCAGGGCCAGCGCGGCGGTGAGCACCTCGACCGACACCCTGGCCTGCCGCTCCAGGTCCATCCGCAGCCGTTCCAGTCGCACGGCGGCATCGGTGACGCTGGTGCGTCTGTGCTGGCCCGGTTCGAGCCGGGCCCGAATCGCGGCGACCTGCGCCGGCACGTACTGGGTCAGGGCCGCCGGCACGTCGTCGAGCACGTCGACCGCCTCGGTCCACCTTCCGGCGCGACCCAGCATCCTGGCCAGGCCGAACGCGGCGCTCACGTATCCGGTGTCGGTGTGCCACACCCGCTCGTACAGCGCGAGTGCCAGCGCGTCGTCACCGTCCCACTCGGCGGCCGCGGCCAGGGCCAGCTTCGGCGCGAGTTCGCCGGGCAATTCGTCGTAGACCGACTCGAACGCCGCCCTTGCCGTGGTGACCTTGTTCGTGGCCAGCGCGATGACGCCCCGGTACCAGTCGATTCGCCAGTCCACTGTGGTCTCGGCATGCGCCAGGTAATCCCGCGCCGCGTCCGGCCGGCCGGCGGTCAGCTCCGCGTCGACGAGGCGCAGCAACACTTCCCGGCTGCGTTCGGGGATCGCGAGCAACGTCGGGATCAGCTCGGCCGGCTCGACCGGCCCGAGCCGCGCGAGGAAGGCCGCACCCGGATCGGACAGGTCGATCAGCGGGGTCGGCAGCGCGTTGGCGACGGTGGCCCAGTCGACGGCGCCGTCGATCACCGGAACGGCACCGGCGGCGGTGCCGAAGGTCTGGCGTTCGGCCGTGAACAGGGTCGACGGCCGGCCCTTGGCGTCGGTGTCGGACAGCACCTCCCGCAGGACACCGTAAAGCTGCTCACGCATCTCGTCGGCGGAGGAGAACCGCCGGGTTGGATCGGGGTGGGTCGCCCTGCGCAGCAGCCGGTAGAACGAGTCCTCATCGCGGAACAGCGGCTCCTGGTCCGGGCTTGGCAGTTCGTGCCGGTAGCGACGGGTGAAGCCGGCGAACGGGAAGCTCAGCACCGCAAGGGTTCTGCCGACCGTGTAGAGATCGGACGCGACCGACGGGATGGCGGCGCCGTCCTCATGGTCCAGTTCGGGAGCCTGGAAGCCGGGCGTGCCGTAGACCGCCCTCGGCGGTGCGCCGGCCCGGATCACCGCACCCAGGTCGATCAGCTTGATCCGCTGGACGACGTGCAACACGTTGTCCGGCTTCAGATCGCAGTAGACGAGGCCGGCGGCGTGCAGATAGGCCAGCGCGTCAAGGATCTCCAGTCCGTAGGCCAGCACAAGGCGCAACGGCAGCGGAGCGCGGCGGCCGTCGTCGTCGAGATGGCGCATGAAGATGTCCTGCAGGGACTGGCCGCCGAGGTATTCCATCACGATGTAGCCGACCGGCAGCCCGGTGCCCGGGTCGGGCTGCTGGGCGAAGTCGTGGATCTTCACGATGTTCGCGTGGTCCACCTGCACGAGGAAGCGCTTCTCGTTCTGGGCCGACTCGATGGCGTCCGCGTCGTTGGTGTCGATCAGTCCTTTGAGGACGACCCAGCGCTCGGCCGCCGTGTCCCCAAGGTTGGTGTCCCTCGCCAGGTAGATCCAGCCGAGACCACCGAAGGCGATCGGGCCGAGCACCTGGTACCTGCCCTGCACTACATCCCCCGAGGACAGCTTGGGGCTGAACGAGAACGGGGTGCCGCAGTCCGGGCAGAACCCCTCGCTGAATCCCGGTTCGCCGTCCCTCGGCTGGCCGACCCGCGTGCCACAGGCGCACTTCTGACGCTCGAACGGCACCCGTGGGTCGGCCAGGACAGCGGACACGGGATCGCTGGCCGCCATCACCGGCACGTCCACCAGCCGTTCGCCGGTCCGGCCGCCCGTGGTCGAGCGGCCCGCGCTGGACCGCCGGGAGGTCCGCCCGGACGGACGGGCCTCCGCGCGCGTCGCCCGGTTACCGGTCGCTGGCCGGTCGGCGCCGGGTGCCCGGAAGCCACAGTCCGTGCACGTGCCGTCCGACCGGTAGGTCCCGGCGCAGCCGGGTTTGACGCACGCGGTCATGTTCGCTCCCGCCGATCGGTCACGCTCTGTTGGAACGCCAGCACGGCACGGGTCGCCGCGCCGAGGTCACAGGGCTTCGTCCAGAGCAGATCGTGTGCGACGCGGTGACGTGCCGCGATCACCACGTCCTCCGCGATGCCAAGGCGCGCCGCGAGCGCCAGGTGCGCGCCGAGCCGGCCACGCAGTTCGTCCCTGCGCTCCAGCAGACCGGCCGCCAACTCGGTGATCCGCAGTGCCCGCCCGTGCGCCTCGCGGATCGCGGCGAGATCGGCGGTCCACAGTGGACGCGTCAACTCGGTGAATACCGGCAGCCCGGGATCGGCGATCCGGTCGATCGCCCGATCGTATGCCTTGCGGGCCAACGCTTCCGCCTCGGCCAACGCGTCGAGCGCCGGCTTTCGGTCGGCGATGAGCGCCACGTTCCTGGCGAGCGCGAGATGGGCGGTGGTGGCATGGCCGGCCGAACTGGGCGTTGGCAGGTTGCGCCGCGACAGCCTGGCCCGCAACTCCCGGTACAGCAGATCCAGGGTGATCAGCTCGGGTCCGCCGGGCAGTCCGGCACGCAGGATCGACAGCAGTTCGCCGGTGAACACGGTGTTGCGCAACCCTTGCGGCGCCTGGGCCGGCGCGTTGCGCGCGGTGGCCGCGAGCGTGAACGCGCCCTCGACGTCGACCTCGGCGAGCACGGCGTCCGCGCCGCCGGACATGCTCGATTCGATGGCCCTGCCGGCGAAACAGCAGTCGACGATCAGCACCCGGTTCTTGGCCGCGCTCTCCAGGAAGATCTGGCGGACAACGGCACAGCTCAACGCGGAGGTACCGACGTCATCGCTGTTGGTGTCGGTCATCGCCAGGTACAGCTCGTGCCGATCCGACCAGGTCAGGCCGTGGCCGGCGTAGTAGACCAGAAACAGGTCCGTCGCGTCGTCACGGGCGCGGCGCAGTGCGGTGCCGACCGTCGTCGGGCTGGACGGATCGGCGACCACGGTGCAGTGCGTAGCGGGCAGGCCGATGCCCTCCTCCGACATGAGTGCGGCACCGAGGTCGGTCAGATTGGCGCGCACGGACGGCAACTCCGGCAGGCGCCGGTCCGCGTAGCCGGCACAGCCGACCAGCACCACGCGGGTCCCGTCCGGGTCCGGCAGTCGGGGCGTCATTGGCTCAGGTAGGCCGGTGTAGGTGGCTGCTCCGGACCGAGATTGGCGAGCCACTGGGTGTAGGACTTCTCCCAGTCGGTGTTGGCCCGATCAGCCTGGCCGTCGCCACGGAACCGCGCCAGCACGCCGTTGACGACGCGGGTCAGGCTGTGGTCGGCGGTCTGCCTGATGCCGATGCCGACCGGTTCGTCCGGCAGCTTCAGCGTGTTGTCCGCGGGGAGCAAGTCGACGGTCCCGTCCTGGGCCGCCAGTTCGGCCAGGATCACGTCAGCGGTGAACACCGCGTCGACCCTGTTCTGCTGGAGCAGCACCATACAGTCGGTATTGCTGCCGGCGCTGACGACGAGGGGCTTCTTCGGGAAAATGTGCCCGCCGACGAGTTCATTGAGGTTCGTGCTGCCGCTGGACGAGCACACCCGCCTGCCGCCGATGTCCCGCATGCTCGTGATCGGCGACGAGTGCCTGACCAGCATCAGCTGGCGGGCGTTCAGGTACTGGGTGGAGAAGTCCCATTCCTGCCAACGACTACAGGTCATCGTCATGGCGCCGAGGGCCATGTCGACCTCGGTCACCTTGTGGTCCTTCGCCTGCTTCCCGGTGAGCGCGGCCGGCCAGTCGCCGGGTTCCATCGACACCCATTCCACCGTGTTCTGGTCGGTGCCGAACAATGCCGTTGCGATGTGGTTGACGATGTCGACCTCGAATCCGGCCATCTTGCCGGTGACGGAGTCCCGGTAGCTCAGTCCGAATCCCGTCTGGCTGACGCCGACGACCAACTTGCGGTGCTGCCGAATGGTGTCGAGCGTCGGACTGCTGGCCGAATCGGGCAGAATCGGATAGCTCGACGTGCGCACGCACGAGGGGTCCGCCGCCGCGTTCGCGCTGGTGACCGAATACTGGACTCCGTCCGGCAGCGCGGCGGGGGCGACCGCATTGGTGGGCGTGGCCGGTGGTTGCTCGACGGAGCAACCGACCGCCACACCCACCAATGCGACCAATGTCAGGAGCCGAATCTTGGTATTCATTGGTACTCCGCGATTCTCGGCCACATTCCTGCGGCGGCGCCGACCAGCGCGATGCCCATCAGCACGGCGAAGCCCACCTCGGCGCCGGCCAACGCCTCCCGCGCGTCGTGAATCTGGTCGTCGGAATGAATCCGCACCAGGTCGAGGGCCTGGTCGAGATCGGCGCCGATCCTGCCGGCCAAGCCGTTCGTGCTCGGCTTTCCACCAGGCCCCAACGTGATCACGTATGCCACAGCGCCATTCGTGTCGCCGGCGCCGTCAGCATCGTGGACCGCGCCGTGTGTGTTCCGCCAACTGGTGACGGTGGCCCGCGCATCGCTGATCTTCGCTGCGATGCCCGGCTGGGTCACCACGACATCGTCAAGCGCCTTGCCAAGGCAGTCGGCCTGGTTCGTGAAGTCGTTCTCGAACCGCGTGCCCGCGCCGCGCGCGATCAGGGTGAGCGCCTCGTCCGTGCGGGCCTGCTGCGCGTCGGTGAGCGCGCCGGCCAGCACCTGGGTCTGGGTGGCGTCATCGGCGCGACTGGCGTCGACCGCGCCACCCTCGATCGACGCGGCCACCAGCAGCCAGATCCCGCCACCGACGACAACGAGCGTGGCGACGAGCAGGCCGATGTTGAACGACCGCCGGGTATGCCGACGCAAGCCGACCTGCACGACGATCAGGGCGCCGATCAGCGGGACCACCACAACCAGTGCCAGCCATGGGAACTCGGCCGCCTGGCCTTCCGATGTGGCTACCAGCGCCGATTCCTCGTCGTAGAGGGTCCGCGCCTGCGGCAGCATGTCGCGGCGCAACACGGTCGACGCCTGGCTCAGGTAGGCGGCACCCAGCGGGAAGCCCTTCCGGTTGTAGGTCCGCGCGGTCTCGATCAACCCGGTGTAGACGGCCAGGTTCCTGGCGAGCAGATCGAGCCGCTGGGCAGGCGTTGCGGGCGATGCTGTGGCGGGCGACAGCGTGTCGGCGGACGTGCAGCCGGTCGACGTCACCCGGACGTCGGACTGGGGCAGGGTGGCGCTCAGGGCGGACGCGGTGGTGAGCGCGGACGCGGCCGTAGCGATGTCGTCCTCGAACGTCGCGCGAACCGAAGGCGACTCGGCGGAGCCGGCAAGGAAGGCGTCGGCCGAGGTGGCGTCGGCGTCGGCAAGCGAGCGGTAGACGGTGAACGTCTGCTCGATCAACGGAGCATTGCGCAGGGCGACCGCATTCAGCAGATCAGCGCGGTTGGCGATCCCGAGAGTGCCGATCAGACCGCTCAGCAGGCACAATCCGACGAGTGCCGATGTGACCAACGTCAGCTTTCCCTCCGTACGCCTCGCCCACCGCGATAATCGACGGCGCCGCGACGGCAACTCGTTGGGGGGCGCGGGTTCCGGTGCCGATGAATCCGAATGCCGCTCGGCCGTATCCGCCACCGACACCCGTCCCTCCCCCATTGCCCCCGTAACCGGTATCCAACATACCGTCACGGACACCTGGGGTCGGCAATCCGCCACCATGTCCAAGATTTGTCCCATTGCCCAACCCACGAGCGGCCCAGCGACCGCCCTTGGCATGGCGCGCCTAGGCTAGCCTGAGCGCGACGGCCTGGCCGTCGGTAGCCGAGTCGTCGAGGCGTCTGGGAGGTTGTGAGGTCCCTGGCGGGGAGGTCATATGCCGGGCTGGCAGTTGGCGCTGTACGGCTTGTTCGGCGGCTTCGCCATTACCGGTTGGGACCTGGCAAAGGTCATCCATGCCAAGGGCCGGTGGCCGTGGCGAGTCAAAGGCGCGCCAACCATGTTCCCGTATTGGACGGCGGAAGCGATTCGGATCGTACTTGGTGGTGGTTTGGCATGGACGGCGGCGGCATCGGGTCAGGTCAGCACCCCCATTGCCGCTGTCGCGATCGGCACCGCAGCTCCGTTGATCATCGAGAGAATGAGCCGGCGGGACACGGAGCCGTCTCAGGGCGACACCGCTTCCGAACGATCTCCGGACGCTCGATCGACCCGCGAGGCCGTGTCGGCGCCACCGCTTGAGCCTCACCGACCCGAGGCCGAACAGCCTCGATCATCTGACGACACGGCGTTGCGTTCCCCGGCCGGCGGAGGAGGTGTCGATGCGGGCTGATTCTTTCGCCGGTCAGGTCCGCACGGTCCTCTCGCGCGGTCCTGATACTGGTGGGGTTCCAGAAGTCGCGACGGGCCGCCGGTTCCTTGCCCAGGTGCGGATCGCGGTCGCGCGCACCGGCACCCCGTATCGATCGGATGATCATTATGATGGACGAACCGCCCGCGCGGGCCGGTTCGGCAGTGTGTTCCCGATCATTCTGATTATCGTTGGTCTCCTCGGTGGTGTTTTCCATTGGGTTGGTTTGCTGGCGGGTTTCTTGCTGCTTCTGATCGTCATCGGGTATGCTTACCGGGCGGGTAGCCGGCGGAACCGTCTGGCGCCATTGTCCGCAGCACATGCTGAGACAGTTCCCGATGTGGCACCTGGGCCAATACGGGGTGAACCTGGTGTCCCGGCGCGCCGGGACACCCATGATGAAACGCGCGAGGTACCGCCGCCGCACCGACATTCCCCGCGGTTCGTGGTGTGCGGGGATGACCTGTTGACCTTCCGCTTGGTGAACGAGCTGGTCGCACGGTTCGGTGCCGATGTCACCGTGGTGCTGCGGTCGAAGACCGACAACCGCGGGCCGCAGATCAGTCGGTTGCCCGGGGTGCGGGTGATCGAGGCCGCGCAGCTTGACGCCGCCGCGCTGCATGCCGCCGGGGTGGCCGAGGCACGGGCGCTGGCGTTGGTCAACCAGGACGACATGGGCAATGTCCACGCGGCGCTATTGGCGTACGAACTCAATCCCGACCTGCGCCTGGTAGTCCGGTTGTTCAACATGCAACTGGGCCGTCCAATCCGGATGCTGTTCGCAGACTGCGCGGTGCTGTCCGACTCGGCGCTGGCCGCGCCCTCGTTCGTTGCGGCCGCGCTCGGCGAACTCGCACCCAGCTACGTCCGGCTGCCCGGCCGCACGCTGTACGTGGCCCGGCGATCCGAGGTGCGGGCGGATCACGTGGTGTGCGGGCTGGCAGACACTGCGGTGCCTGATACCTCCCGGCTGCTGCCGGCGGACCAAAGCAGTGCGGATCTCGTACTGGCTGTCGCGGACGGCACACCGCCTGGCCAGTTCGGCACGAAAGCCACTCGGGTGCGTTGGATGCGTGACCGGTGGCGACGATTCTGTGTCGCGGTGAACAGGACGTTGGTATGGACCGCGATCACGCTGCTCGTGCTGTTCATCAGCGGTGCGGTGGTGCTCATGGCCAGCGGACACTTCGACAGTGCGGTCCAGTCCTGGCTAGTGGTCCTGATCAACCTGACGCTGGTTCCGGTGATCGTGGCGACCGTGGTGGACCTGAAGATGCACAGCGCACTCAGGTCGTCCGCCGCGCCAGGCCGCTTGTCCGATCACGTGATCGTGGTCGGATTGGGCGACATCGGCACCAGGGTCGCCACCTTGCTGCATGATCTCGGCATCCCGGTGGTGTGCGTGGAGTCGCGGGAAAACGCCCGGGGTGTCGACGTTGCGCGCGGGCTCGGGTTGCCGATCATCGTCGGCGACGTCACCAGTGTGAGCACCCTACGTGCCGCTCGTGTCGAAGCCAGCCGAGCGGTACTGCTGCTGACCGGCGATGACGTGGTGAACCTGGAGGCGGCTCTGCAGGCGCGGGCGTCGCATGGGAACGTGCGTGTGGTGCTACGCCTGACTGACGACGACCTGGCCGAGCGGGTGCGGCGCAACTTCGGCCTCGCCATTACCAGAGACCCGTCCTCCTTGGCGGCTGCCACGTTCGCCGCCGCGATGGTGGAACGCCAGGTGATTGGCACCATCCCGGTAGGCCGCCAAGTGCTGTTGGTCACCGGGGTGCCCATCGCGGCAAGCTCAGAACTGCACGGCAAACCCCTTGACACCGTGAATGAAGACGGCCAGGTCCGGGTGATCGCCGTGGAGCGGCCCGGCGATCACTCGTTGGACTGGGTACCGGCACCTACCTACCAACTGGCCCCACAAGACCGTCTCATCGTGGTGGCTACCGGACGTGGGCTCGGCCAAATCTGGGCCCGCAGCCTACCCACGATGGCCGCCTGACATGCGTGACTCAGCCGATCTTGCCGGACTCGGCCAGGCGCAGGGATTCCTCGATGCCCGCGACCCGCGACGCGCGCAGTCCGACAACGCGCGCTTGGTCGAGTGCTTCGCGCATGAGCCCTACGGCCTCGTCCTGGCGGCCGGCCGCCATCGTCGCCCAGCCCAAGGCCTGCGTGCCGGACGGTAGCCAGCGCTTGTCGTCGTGCTGGTGCCGCAGTTCCAGCGACGCGCGCAGGTGCTCAAGGGCCGTGTCCGGCTGCGGATCGGCGATGAGGTAGTAGAAGCCGACGTGTCGGTGGATCTCGGAGCGAGAGATCACGTCCGCGTGACCGGCGAGTGCGAGCGCTTCGCGGAAATACGGCATGGCGGTGTCCCAGTCCCCGCGTAGCACTTGGTGCACGAGCCCAAGGCCGAACAGCGCGGCGGCCACGCCACCGAGGTCCCCGATGTCCCGGCGAATATCCAGCGCTCGCTGGAACAACGCGAGCTCCTCGTCCGCGCGCGAGGTGTCTCGATCGTTGTCCAGAGCTTGGAAGTGCAGCAGCCAACCGAGCCGGTCGGCGATGGCGGCCTCCGTCGCGCGGTCGGCCACGACGTCCCGCGCCTGGTTCAGCTTGGCGTGCGCGATCGTGTAGTCGCCTGTGCGGAAGGCTGCTTCAAGTAGTGCTTCCGCGCCTTCGACCAGCAAGTAGCCTGCTTGTTCCTGGGTGTTCATCGCCACATAGCCTTGTCGGGTCCGTTCTGGTTGGCAAACCATTTCGGCAGGGCCGGGGGGAACGGACGGAGGAGCGGCTACTTGTCACACTTCCGCCCACCATTCGTGCTCGCACGGATGGCCGCGTATCGCACCGTCCTGGTGACCGTTCTGGTCATCACGCTCATGGTGGGGGCTGTGCTGGCAGCCCTGGCCGTGTACGGCGCGCGGGGGCTGCGCGAGGCGGCCTTCGAGCGGCTCGCCGGCGCGGACACCGCGATCACAGTCACCGCCTTGAGTTCGTCGGTCACGCAGTCCGCAGCGCAGACCTCGGTCGTGCGCTCCGACGAGACGTCAGCGCTGGGCGCCGGCGCGGGCACCGTCACCGCCGTGATGTGGTCCAACTCCGAGAACCTGCCGGCCGGTGCCGTCCCGGGCGCGGGGCGAACCGATCAGGATCAGGCGCTCTTGGCCGGCTTTGGCTCCCTTGGCAGCTCCGCGAAGCTGCTGAACGGGCGGTGGCCCGGCGCGGCGCGGGCGGACGGCACCGTTCCGGCTGCGGTACCGGAGTCGGTCGCGGCCTCGCTGCGGCTGGCCGTCGGATCGACCCTCGACGTCAAGGACACCATCACCGACGGCGGTGTCCGCATACAGATCGTCGGGATCTACCGGCCGCTCGGCGCCGAGAGCACCTACTCGGTGCTGGACCAGATCCCCGGCACCGGCGTGCGCTCCGCTCCGCCCTTCTTCACCTACGGACCCTTCG
>DATBCR010000471.1:0-10039 GCA_036270375.1 Pseudonocardiaceae bacterium
GTTGTCGGGCTTCGTGATGGGTTCGGGCACATGGGCTGTTCGTTGGGCTGTTCATGTTCTGCCGAATTTGGCTCTATGGGATCAAGGCGCGCCGCCGCCGGCGGCGCGCTGGCCGGTCGCGCTGGCATCTGTTCCCCGGCCGGCCCGGCACACCGGCCTGCCGCTCCGCTCACGGCCGGGCACCGGGCGGCGCAAGCGCCCCGACTCGGCAGCGCCACCGGCAACGGCACGCAACTCCCCACGAAGCCGCCCAGCATCAGCGCCACACGTCAGCCGTTCCCAGTACGCCCTGTGATCGTTCAACACCGGCCCGCCGGCATCAATGGCGCTCCTTCGTCGCGTCGCTGCGCGATGGTCGCAAGCGCCCACCATTGACACCGACGAACCGGTGCTGACGGGCGGCAAGGGCGAGGGAGACGGCACCACTCCGGACCGTCCTCCACCCGACCGCCAGGAGGCGCCAGCCATGCGAGTCGACCGCCGCGTGAGTCCGAACCAGATCGGACTGTGGACCGTCTACGAGCTGGTGACTGGAGACTGCGCCACGGCGCCGAGCGCCCACCCGATTTGTGAGTTTCGGGTGGGCGCTCTGGGGCTGGTCGTGGTGATCAACCGGACCAAGATCAGGCCGTCTCCAGGCCGTGAGACGTTGGTCAGAGGTGAGAAGCGTCGAGAACTACCGAGATGTGTTTTCGCAGTTCAGCGGCACTATCGGCACCTCTCCCCATGGTCGGGAAGGGGTGGGCGGACGAGTCGGCTTGTAAGCCGGATTCTGTGCCCTGCTTGCCTTTGGCTTGCGGGGCGGCGGCCATCCATCTTGGCCTGTCGTTGCCGGCAGGCTCTAGCGGCCTACCCGCAGGCGTCGGGCGGGCCGCCCTCGAATGCCTGCGCAGGAGCCGCGGAACGGCTCCCTCTTGGCCTTGCTCCGGGTGGGGTTTACCTAGCCGTCCCGGTCGCCCGGGGCGCTGGTGGTCTCTTACACCACCGTTTCACCCTTACCTTGTCGCTTGCGCGACCTGGCGGTCTGTTCTCTGTGGCACTGTCCCGCGGGTCGCCCCGGGTTGCCGTTAACAACCACCCTGCCCTGTGGAGTCCGGACTTTCCTCGACTGGTACCTCAATATCAGCCGCGGCCGCCCTGCCGACTCGTCCGCTCGGTCGATCATATCGTGTCGGGTGGGGTTACGCGTTCAGGTGGGTTGTGTCGTTCACCAAGCGGACCGATGCGTTGCCGTCCGGGAAGAACTCGACCACTGACAGCGACGCCAGATCCAGGTGTAGGCGGAACAGGACGGACGGGCCGGCGTCCAGGCCTATTCGGAGCAACGTCTTGATCGGCGTCACATGGCTCACCACGACCACCGTTGAGCCGTCGTGGTCGGCCACTATCTGCCGCGCCGCCTGGTGGACACTGTGGTGTACGTGGTCGAAGCTTTCGCCGCCGGGGCTGGGGATCGCCGTATCCGACAGCCAGGCGCGGTGACGGTCCGGGTCGCGTTGGGCGGCTTCGGCGAACGTCAGGCCTTCCCAGGCGCCGAAGTCGGTTTCGGTCAGTGCGTCCACGTCCGTCACGGGGGCGCCGGTCGCCTTGCTGATCGCGTCGGCGGTTTGGCGGGCTCGGAGCAGGGGGGACGTGATCACTGCCTTTAAGTCATGGACTGTGGCCAGGCGGGTGGCGATGGCGGCTGCCTGGCGTAGGCCGGCCGGGGTGAGTTCCGGGTTGCCTCGGCCGGAGTAGCGGCGGGCCGCGGACATCGCCGTCTGGCCATGCCTTACCAGCAGGAACGTGGTGGGTGTGCCCTGGGCGCCGGTCCATGCTGACGGTGGGCCGGTCTGTGCGGCCGCCAAGTCCTCAGTCATCTTCCTGTGCGTCCATCGCCTCGTTGGCCAAGCGGTCGGCGTGCTGGTTGCGGTCGCGTGGGATCCACTCGAAGGTGACCTTGCCGAAGCCGACCGCCAAGGTGTGGGCGTGCGACGCAAGCGTTTGCAGGGGCGGGTGTTTGATCTTCCACCGGCCGGACATCTGCTCCACCACCAGCTTCGAGTCCATCCGGACCTCCACTACCGTCGCGCCGAGGTCCTTCGCGGCCGCCAAACCCGCGATCAGGCCTTGATACTCCGCCACGTTGTTGGTGGTGTGGCCGATGCCCGCTTTCCGTTCCGCCAGTACCTCGCCGGTGTCGGCGTCCCGCACGACCGCGCCATAGCCGGCGGGGCCGGGGTTTCCGCGTGAACCGCCGTCGGCCTCCACGACGACCCGTGTGCTCACAGGCCGGACTCCGTTGTGCGGACCAGGATCGCGCCGCACTCGTCGCAGCGGACGACCTCCTCCGGTGCCGTGTCGCGGATGTGAGCGATCGCGTTTCGGTCCAGCTCCAGGCGGCACGCGCCGCAGCGGCGGGCTCGCAGCAGGGCCGCACCGGTTCCTCTTCGCTTCCGGATTCGGTCGTACAGGGCCAACAACTCGGCCGGGAAGACGGGGAGCATCTGCTTGCGCTCCTCGTTTCGCCGCTTTTCCGCCACCTCCAGATCGGCCATGGCGTCGTCCTTGCGTTGGCGGGTGTCCGCTAGTGCCTGTTCGGCGGCGTCGTGTTCGACCTTCGCGTGGGCGACGTCCAGTTCTACCGCCTCGCGGCGTTCCATCAGCTCCAGCAGGTCGTCCTCGAGAGCCGTCTGGCGGCGGGACAGGGTGCCCAACTCGTGTTCGAGGTCGGCTACCTGGCGTGCGCCTACGTTGCCGTCCTTGAGAAGCGTGCGGTCGCGGTCCTCGCGGGCGCGGACCGCCTCGATGTCGGTCTCCTGGCGGGTCGCGTCGCGGTTCAGGTCGCTGAGCACCGTCTGGACGGCGACCACCTTGTCCCGCTTCTCGCGCTCGACGGTCTCGCGTTGGACGATCTCGGCCAACTCGGGCAGCGTGCGACGCCGATGGTCGATCCTGGTCAGTTCGGTGTCGACCTCGGCGAGGTCGAGAAGCCGGCGCTGTACTGCTGGGTCGGCTCTCACGCTGGTGTCCTCCGATGCCTGTTATTCAGTTCAGCTGGTGGGTGTCACGCCGGGCGCGTGGACGGTCCACGGATCCGTGCGGCGGGTCGACACGAAGACCTCGACCGTACCGCCGGTCGCCGCGCGCAGTATGCCGGCCACCTGTTCGCACCAGGGCCATTCGCTGGCGAAATGGGCCACGTCGACGAGGGCGGGGGCGTGTGGGCGGGCCAGGAGTTCGCTGACCGGGTGGTGCCGCAGGTCGGCGGTGACGTACGCGTCCACGCCGGCGCGCAGTGCGTCGTCGAGATAGCCGTCGCCCGCCCCGCCGCACACCGCGACCGTCCTGATCGGACGGCTGGGGCGGCCGGCGGCGCGGACACCGCCCACGGTGACGGGCAGGGCGTTGGCGACGCGTAGCGCGAACGTGCGCAGGGTTTCCCCGGCCGGGAGGGTGCCGATACGGCCGATACCGTTGCGGCCGTCGGGGTTTGGCACGAGTGGGCCGGTGACGCTGAGGCCGAGCGCGGACGCCAGCGCGTCGGACACGCCAGGGGCGGCGGTATCGGCGTTGGTGTGCGCGCAGTACAGGGCGATGCCGGCGCGGATCAGGCGGTGCACGACGCGGCCCTTCGGCGTGTTCGCCGGGACGCCGTGCACGCCACGCAACAGCAGCGGATGGTGTGCCACGATCAGCTGGGCGCCCGCCGCGATCGCTTCGTCCACAATGGACTCAACCGGGTCGACGCAGACGTGCACCTTCTTGACCTGCTGGTCCGGGTCTCCGCAGACGAGGCCGATCGCGTCCCACGATTCGGCGAGGTCGCACGGGTAGATCCGTTCCAGCGCGGTGATCATGTCGGCCAGTGTCGTCATGATGCCGGTACACCTTCGGTGAGTTCGGCGTGCAGGGCGGCCAGCAGCGGTGCGGACCGCCGGGGTGATCTGACCGCGATCCGCAGGTGGTCCTGGGTGAGACCGGGGAACGTGTCCGCCCGGCGCACCGCGATACCTCGGTCGCGCAGCGCCATCCGGAGGTCCGGGCCGTCCGGCACGCGCAGCAGGAGGAACGGTGCCGCGGCCGGCTGGTGCACCTCGATACCGGGGAGCTGGGCCAACTGGTCGGCGAGCCAGGTGCGGTGAGTCACCAATTCTACCGCGGCTCGTTCGGCTTCGGCGACGGCTTTTGGTGTGGCGCATGCCTTTACGGCGGTCAGGACGAGACTGCTGACCGGCCATTGTGGACGGTGTCGGGCCAGGCGGGCGAGCAGGTTCTGTGCGGCGATGGCGTATCCGGCGCGCAGGCCCGCCAGTGCCCAGGTCTTGGTGAGGCTGCGGAGCACGATCAGGCCGGGCAGATGGCGGTCGCCGGCGAGGGAGGCCGGTTCGTGCGGGACGGCGTCCATGAACGCCTCGTCGACGACGAGGGTTCGGCCCGGTCGGGCCAGTGCGCGGATCGTGTCGGCCGGGTGCAGGACCGACGTCGGGTTGGTCGGGTTGCCCAGCACGACCAGGTCGGCGGCGGGCGGGACCTGGTCCGGGTGGAACGTGTAGCCGTTGTCGGGGCGCAGGAGGACGCGGTGCACGGGGATGCCGGCGTCGGTCAGCGTGATCTCGGGCTCGGTGAACGACGGGTGGATCACGGCGGCCAGGCGGGGACGCAGGGCCGGCAGCAGCGCGAAACCCTCGGCGGCGCCGGCCAGCACCAGCACCTCGTCCGGGTGCCGGCCGTGCCGGTCGGCGACGGCCGCGCGGGCCTCGCGGTCGGCGGCCGCGGCGGGGTAGCGGGCCAGGTTGGCCAGGTCGGCCGCCAGTTCGTCCAGGAGCCAGCGCGGGGGGCGGTCCAGGGTGACGTTGACCGCGAAGTCGAGCAGTCCGGGCGCGGCGTCGACATCGCCGTGGTGGCGCAGTCGGGCGCGCTGGTCGGAGAACTCGCCGGTCATCGCGGTGAGTCTAGTGGGCTGGGTCCAGTGGCTTAGCGGGACTTCGGCATGTCGGCCCAGTTTGACATTGACATGACACCCCAGTGGGGTCATACAGTAGTTATAACCCTCATATAACCCCTTGGAGGCCGAGGTGCCGAAGATCAACGTTTACCTGCCGGACGACCTGGCAGAGGCCGTCAAGGAGGCCGGGCTGCCGGTGTCGCCGATCTGCCAGCGGGCGCTGGAGGCCGCGGTGCGCCGGGTGGCCGGGATCCGGGAGACGGCGCGGCTGGACCTGACCTTGGACGACCCGACGGCGAAACTGGCCAACTTCACGGTCAAGGCGCGGACCGCGGTGTCGCTGGCCATCAAGGCGGCACGGGACGGCGGCGTGGCGCTGATCGGGACCGAGCACCTGCTGGCCGGCCTCCTGGACGAGGGCGGCAATCTCGCGCTGCAAGTGTTGCGGTCACTGGAGATCGAGCCAGACGACCTGCGGGAGGACCTGGCGGCGCGGGCGAGCGCCGACGGCGAGGTGGAACGTGAGATCGCTGGCCGGCAACTGGATACCACGGGGGCGGAGGCGTTGCGGACGGCGCTGACCGAAGCGATCAACTTCGGGCACAACTACATCGGGTGTGAGCACCTGCTGCTCGGGCTGATCAACGAGCCGGACGGGGCGGCGGGCGAGATCCTGCGGTCGCGGGGGGCCGAGCTGAGGCTGGCCAGGCGTGCGGTGGCCGCGACGCTCAGCGGTTACGTCTACGCCAAGACCCAGACGGGTGGGGACCAGTCCGGAGCGGAGGCACTTCGCAAATCGCTGAGCAGGATCCAGGCGCGGATGGACCGGTTGGAGGAGCAGGTGGCGGGGCTTGGTGAAGATCAATAACTCGGCCCGCAGCTTCGTGTGGCGCGGTGGATGTGCGAGATTCTTACGGTGACACGTCCACCGTCCAACGGCAGACCGCCGTATCACGTCAGCTTCGTCTGTTCCGGCAACATCTGCCGCTCCCCCATGGCCGCGCTCGTGTTCGGCGAGCAGGTGCGGCGGGCCGGGCTGGCCGGCCGGATCCGGGTGACCAGCGCGGGTATCGGCCCGTGGCACGTCGGTGAGGCGGCCGACTCGCGGGCGCGCCGGGTGCTTGCCGAGCACGGCTATCCGACCGACCACGTGGCCGCACAGGTGGACGCGGACCACATCGGCGCGGATCTGCTGCTGGCCATGGACGCCAGCCACGAGAAGGCCTTACGCAGGCTCGTCGACGACCAGGACCGGGTGCGGATGTTCCGCTCGTTCGACCCCGACGCCGGCAGCGATCTCGACGTGCCCGATCCGTACTACGGCGGGCCGGCGGGCTTCACGGAGCTGCTGGCCATGATCGAGGCCGCGACGCCCGGTCTGCTGGCCTCGGTTCGGGAGCGCCTGCCCGGATGACCGCATCGCTGGCGGCGGCAACCAGATTGACCGGGCAGCAAGCCGTCGACGCCGTATCGCTCGGGAGTGTCCAGCGGGTCGTCCTCGCGGACGGTCGGTGTGTCGTCGTCAAGCGGGGCACCGATGCCGAGGCGGCGTCGTTGCGGTGGCTTGCCGATGCGGGCGCCGTGCCGGTGGTGCCGGTGCTCGGTCAGGACCGGGACTGGTTGGTGCTGGGGTGGATCGAGCCCGGTCGGCCCGGTTCGGCGGCGGCGGTCGAGTTGGGGCGGGGGTTGGCCGCGCTGCATGCCAGTGGCGCGGCGGCGTTCGGGCAGGCACCGCCGGGTGGTCCAAGGGACGCGTGGATCGGCATGGCCGCGATGGTCAACGAGCCGGCGCCGAGTTGGCCTGCTTGGTATGGGGAGCACCGGATCCTGCCCTACGTCCGTCGATGCGTGGCCGCCGGTACGTTCAGCACGGCCGATGCCGCCGTGTTCGACCGGGTAATCGATCGGCTGCCGGAGTTGGCCGGACCCGCCGAGCCGCCGGCCAGGCTGCACGGTGACCTGTGGTCCGGCAATGTGGTGTGGTCGGCCGGGCCGGCCGTACTCATCGATCCGGCGGCGCACGGGGGTCACCGGGAAACCGATCTGGCCATGCTCGCGCTGTTCGGCTGTCCGGAGCTGGCGCGGGTGCTGGCCGGCTACCAGGAGGTCGCGCCGCTTGCGGACGGGTGGGCGGAAAGGGTTGCGCTGCACCAACTGTTTCCGCTGCTCGTGCATGCCGAGCTGTTCGGGGGCGGTTATCCGGGGCGGGCGGTGGAGGCCGCGCGCAATGCCGGGGGTTACCGTTGACGGGTGCGGCGGCTCGAGTTTCTGCTCCGACCAGGGTGGTTGGCCCTGGTCGTCGGCGTGATCATCTTTGCCGGCGCGTGTTTCTGGGTGCTGTCGCCGTGGCAGTTCGGCCGCAACTCGGAGCGGTCCGCGCAGAACAGTGACGTCACCAATGCCGTCAGCGATTCGGCCGTGCCGCTGCGGCAACTGCTGCCGGTCGGCGCCGAGCCGGCGGCGACCGAGAACTGGCGTGCGGTCACATTCTCCGGGCGCTACCTGCCGGCCGACGAGACGGTGGCGCGGCTGCGCCAAGTCAACGACGAGCCGGCCTACGAGGTGCTCACGCCGTTCCGGCTGGACGACGGCCGGGTCATGCTCGTCGACCGGGGTTGGGTGTCGCCGAGCAACGGCCAGGTGCCCGGTTACCCGTCAGCGCCTGTCGACGAGGTGACGCTGACCGCGCGGATGCACCCCGAGGAGAGCGATCCGCACCGGCCGCCGCTGACCGAGCAGGGCCACCGCGAGGTCTACTCGATCAACACGACCGTGGTCTCGAACCTGACCGGCCTGAACGTGGATCCGGGCTACTTCACCCTTGAGGACAACCAACCCGGCCTGCTGAACACGTTGCCGCTACCGCAGATCGACTCCGGGCCGTTCCTGTCGTATGCGTTGCAGTGGATCGTGTTCGGCGTGATGGCGATCGGCGGGCTGGGCTACTTCACGTGGCGCGAGATCCAGCCGGGCGGCGCGCTGACACCGGAGGGCCGCGCGCGGCGCCGGGCCGAGCGGGGCACCCGGAAGGTCCGTGGGCGGCACGCGGTCGCGGCGCTGATCGCCGAGGACGAAGCGAAGGAACGCGCCAACAGCTAACGACGACGGCGGCCGACCAGCGTCGCCACGATCGCGGCCAGCACGCAGGACACCGCTCCCACCAGGCGGGAAAGCTCGACGGCTCGGGTCACATGGCCGGCATCGGGGGTGCGGCCATCGCCGAGCACCGGGCGGTCCTCGACGCCGTGTGCGTACCGGATGCGGCCGCCGAGCCGGATCTCCAGCGCACCCGCGAATGCCGCCTCGACCTGGCCGGCGTTCGGGCTCGGGTGGGCCTTCGCGTCCCGGCGCCACGCCCGCCACGCACCGGCCGCGGAGCCGCCGACCACCGGGGCGCACACCGTCGTCAGCAAGGCGGCGATGCGGGCCGGCACCAGGTTGGCCACGTCGTCCAGCCGGGCCGCCGCCCAGCCGAACCGTTGGTAGCGCGGCGATCGGTAGCCGATCATGGCGTCGAGCGTGTTCACCGCCCGGTAGCCGAGCAGGCCGGGCACACCCGCGACCGCGCCCCACACCAGCGGCGCCACGACGGCGTCGGACGTGTTCTCGGCGACCGACTCGACGGCCGCGCGGGACAGGCCGAACTGGTCGAGGCGCTCCGGGTCACGCCCGCACAGGTTGGGCAGGCGGCGGCGGGCGGCGGCCAGGTCACCGGCGTCCAGTTCGGCGCCGATCGCGGTGCCCTCGCCGGCCAGGGACGCGCCGCCGAGTACGACCCACGTGGCAACGGCCGTCGTCACCGCCTGGGTGAGGGGGCCGCGCCTGCCGATGCGTTCGATGCCGGCGCCGAGCAGCACGGCCGCCCCGCCCACGACGGCCGTGTATGCCACGCCGGACGCCTTGCCGTCGCGGTAGAGCACGCGTTCCACCCGTCGTGCGACCGCGCCGAAGCCGGCCACTGGATGGCCGCGCCGCGGATCGCCGAACACCCCGTCGGCCGCCATGCCAGCTAACAGCCCTACCGCCCGTGCCGCGCTCACTGTGTGGCCCCCTGTTTGCCGTGTGCGACCCGTTGCGGACGGTACCGGGGTCCGGCGGCTCGAAAGTGGCCGGGGCCAACGACGTAAGGTGGCCGGCCGTGGAGTCCGAACAGAGCGGGCTGGCCGCCACCAGCCAGCGGACCACCGGGGCGGAACGCCGGCTGCAACTGTTCGCCTACCTCCAGCCCGGCCGCAACCACCGCACCTACCTGGCGATCATGCGACTGTTCACGTCGACGCTGCTGGCCGACCTGTCCGCGGGCGAGGTGGCGGCGGCACTGGCGGCTGCCGAGCGCAACGGCCAGGTCGACATCGGCGAGTCCCAGGTCGACGTGGTGATCCCCCGGCTGCGGCAGCTCGTCGAGTGGGGCAACCTGGTGCTCGGTCGCCGCGAGACGGTCGCCGCGAGCATCGCCGAGTTCCAGCAGGGCAGCATGCGCTACCAGGTCAGCAAGCTGGCCGTGCGGGTGCAGCGGGACGTGGACGAGCTGCTGCGGGTGCCCGAGGGCGCGCGGGAGGTGTCCCGGGAGCTGCTGCCGGCGATCGAGCGCGGCCTGCGGCAGTTGGGCGGCACGCTGACCCAGGCCGGCGCGACCCGGGAGCGGGACGCCGGATCGGTCGGTGCGCGGCGCAGCAGGGAGATCCTGGCCGAGCAGGTGACGACGCTGTTCCTGCAGCACGCCGAGTTGGCCGTCACGGTGCGGGACTTCTACGCGTATCTGGGGCAGGTGCTGACCCGCAATCACCTTGCGCCGGACGAGATCGCCGGCTTCCGTGACCTGCTCGTCGACTACATCCAGCTCGTCGTCGAGGACGTGTTGCGGCACACACCGACCATCGCGGCCACCTTGGCGGGGTTGGTGGGCGCGCGGCGCGAGATGCTGGATCTGCTCGGGGCCGGCGAGCAGTTGGGTGTCGAGGTGGAGCGGGCGCGGGGGCGGACCGACGCGGACTGGCGGGAGCTGACCGACTGGTTCGTGGACCGGCCGGGCAGTCCGAGCCAGGTCACCGCGCTGCGGGACGCCACGGCACGGGCCATCGGCGCGCTGCTGGCCACGGTGAAGCGGGCAAC
>DATBCR010000472.1:0-6536 GCA_036270375.1 Pseudonocardiaceae bacterium
CCCGGACATCCGGCCGGGGCGACGTGCCGGGGCCGGCGTCCAACACGGCTGTCGGCCCGGTACTCGGGCCGGCGACGATACCCACGGCGGACTGCCCAGCCCCGATCGAGGTCAGCGCCCGGCACACCTCGGACATCGTCGGCCGGTCGTTCGGGCCCGGTCGCAGCATGTGCATCAGCAACGCGGTCAGCGGGCCCGCCTTGCGCGGCGGGATGGTCCGGCACGCGGCCACGGCGTGCAGCAGCGCCAGCGTGTTGTCGCCAAGACCGAACGGCGGCTGGCCCTCCACGGCCGCGTACACCGTCGACGCCAGCGAGAACACATCCGACGGCGGCCCGGGGTTCTCGCCCTTCGCCACCTCGGGCGCCAGGTACGCGGGGGTGCCGGCGAGCATGCCGGTCGCGGTCACCGTGACGTCGCCGGTGGCCCGGGAGATGCCGAAGTCGGTGATCTTGACGGTGCCGTCCTCGGCGAGCAAGACGTTGCCGGGCTTGATGTCCCGGTGCACGATGCCGGCCGCGTGCGCCGCCGTGAGCGCGGTCGCGACCTGTGCGCCGATCCGCGCCACCTCCTGCGGCGTGAGCGTGCCGCGCTCGTCGAGCACCGCGGACAGGCTCTTGGACGGCACGTACTCCATGATCAACACGGGTTGGCCGGCGTCCTCGACGACGTCGTAGACGGCGACCGCGTTCGGATGCTGCAACCGGGCCGCGATCCGGCCCTCACGCATCGCCCGTTCCCGCGCCTCGTGTGCCTCCGAGGCGGACAAACCGGGCTGCAGCAACAGTTGCTTGAGCGCGACGGTCCGATGCAGGCGTTCGTCGTGTGCCTGCCAGACCACGCCCATCGCCCCGCTACCGATGTGTTCGGTCAACCGGTAGCGGTCGGCGATGAGCCGACCTACCTCCGTCACCAGGGCTCCCGACTTGGTCCGACGTAGCTCCGTTGCACCCTAACGGGTGAGGCGTGGGTGACTGTGCGGTACTCCGATGTCGCTCAAGGTTTTACATTCCCCGCACCACCGGTCGCGGCCGGCGAGCTGGTCGCCGCGGCTGTCGTGGTGGTGGGCGGCGCTGTCGTGGTGGTGGGCGGTGCGGTGGTGGTTGTTGTCGTGGTGGGCGGCACGGTGGTCGTCGTCGTGGTGGTCACCGGCGGCTTGGTGTGTGTCGGCACCGTCGTGAAAGTCGGCACGTCCGTCGAGGTGAGCGGGATCTGCTGGAAGTTCGGCGTGGTCGGGCCGCTGTTGACCTGCGGCGGGTTGCCGCTCGGCTTGCTGTCGAACACGCCGTTCGCCAACATGATCCCGCCGATCAGCAGCACCGCCGCGATACCGATCCCGGCCAGCACCATCGGCCGACGGTTACGCCTCGACGGCGGCGGGCCGCCCGGTCGCCGGACCGACGACATACCCGGCCTGGTGCCCGTCGAGCCATACTGGCCGGTCACCGGCCGTGTCCGCGCGGTCAACCCACTGAGTGGCAGTCCCTGCGTCACACGGGTGGTCTCGGACATGCCGGCGAACGTGTCCGGGCTGATCGGCGCGATGTCCGGCCGGCTGCCCCTCGCCACCGCGTCCAGCCACCACGCCGCCGTCGCCGCGGTCGGCCGCGTGTCCGGGTCGGGGTTGAGCAGGTGGACGAGGGCGTCGGTGAGGATGCCGGCGCGACGTGGGGGGTTGATTCGGCCGGCCGCCACCGTGTGCAGCAGGCTCAGCGTGTTCTCGCTCAGCCCGAACGGCGGCTGGCCCTCGACCGCCGCGTACAGCGTGGAACCGAGCGAGAAGACGTCCGACGGCGCCGCCGGGTCACGCCCGTACGCCACCTCCGGCGCCAGGTAGGCGGGGGTACCGGCGATCAGGCCGGTCTTCGTCACCGCGACGTCCCCGGTGGCCCGCGAGATGCCGAAGTCGGTGATCTTCACGATGCCGTCGTCACCGAGCAGGACGTTGGCCGGCTTGATGTCACGGTGCACGATGCCGGCCGCGTGCGCGGCGACCAGGGCGTGCGCAACCTGGGCACCGATCCGGCCGACCTCCTCCGGCGGCAGCAGCCTGCGCTTCTGCATCTCGGCGGCCAGGCTGCGGGACGGCACGTACTCCATCACCAGCCACGGCGCGTCGTCCTCGTCCACCACGTCGAACACGCTCACCGCGTTCGGGTGGTGCAGGCGCGCGGCGATCCGGCCTTCACGCATCGCCCGCTGACGGGCCTCTTCCGCGTCCGCCGGGTCGAGGCTCAGGTCCAACCGCAGCTGCTTGACCGCGACCGCCCGCCGCAGCCGCTCGTCGTACGCCTGCCACACGACGCCCATGGCGCCGCTGCCGATCCGCCGGTCCAGCCGGTACCGACCGCCGACGAGGCGTCTTTCGTCAGATGTCACCCGCAAGCCCCCAACGACATCGTGATTCGCGCTGGCATGTGCCCACTTCCGACCGTCGGTTGAGGCTGGTTGTGGGACAGGTACCCGGTTGAGTCACGGGCCACACGCTAGGGGGTTCACCCTCCGCGCCCGGATTCACCCTGGCCTCGCCCAGATGGTGTAACGCCTGGGCTGCTCAGGCTACCGGAAATCCTCAGCCGCGTTGGGCGGACAGCAGCTCAGCGCCATCGATCAAGGGGGTACTACTGTCCGTGACGTGTAGCAGCTCGACCACCCGGAGCCACGTCCCGTCCGGTTCCATCATTCGGATGACGGCCTGCACCGATTCTTTTGACACCTGCTGGATGCTCTCGATCTCGATCCGCGACATCGAACTCCACGCCTGGACGAAACCGGTCGAGTCGGCGGCGAGAAGTGCGGGCTGGATCAGTTCCGCGGCCAGGTTCGGGTCGGAGCCGACGAGCCGGTAGAAGACGCGCACGACGTCGGCCGCGGACGGCGTCGGCCCGGACGCGGCGGCTTGCGGCGGTGGCGGCGCGGCGGCCGTGGGCGGGGTGTGGCCGACGATGGTGCCGGTGGCGCGGCCGCTGGCCACGGTTGGCGCGTCACGACGGGCTGGCGGCGGCGCGGGGCGCTTGCCGGAGAGCTGCGCGGCCACGGTGTCCGGGCGCAGCGCGCCGACGCCGGTGAGCACCGTCGCCGGCTTGGCCGCCGCGGTCTGCGTGCGGTGGTGCGTCAGGGCGGACGCCGCGATCATCGAGCCGCACAGCGCAAGCGAACCCAGCGCAAGGCCGGCCAGCTTGGCGCTGCGGGCCAGCCAGCCACGCTGCTCCGGGAAGTCGGTGTCGTCGATGCCATGCGCGATCGGGCGGCCGAGCAGGTCGGTTACGAACTGCTCGGTGGCCGCCTCGTCCGCGGACGGGATTCGTACCGGGCCCTGTTGGCGCCGGATGAGATCCACTACCGTGACCGAGCCGGTCTCATGACGCCGGTGTCCGTTGTTCGGACGATCCACGCGTTGCCTCCGTGCCGGGGTTGTGTTCGGGGCAACTCGTACCGTGTGCCGGCCGCCAGAAGCCAGCGGTTGTCGGCGGATCACCCATCTGTGGCGACAAACGGTCGCGGCGTGTCACTCACTTGGAGCAGTGGGTGGCCGGCGTCAGTGATCCAGGATGTCGGTGATCTTCGGGTCGTCGGTGAGCGTGAACCGGAGCGTCGTCCGCTGGGTGGTCGTGGTGCCGTCCTTGGCCACGACGCGCAGCACGCTCACGGTCAGGCCGGTGTTCGGGTCCAGTTCGATGCGCTGGATCTGGATCGAGGAGATGTCGCCGTACTTCAGGCGGATCAGCGCAAGGGCGTCGTCGCGCACGGTCTGCTCGGTCAGGTCGGCCGCTGCCTTGGCGTCCGACGTGACTTCGGCGAAGAACGTCTTCGTGGTCTTGATCAGCTTCGTCGGATCGATCACCGGCTCGCCGCCCGCCACCGACGTGTCGACCGGAATTGTGCTGATCGCCGGTGTCGTCGCCGGGCTGTCCGCCGTTGTCGCTGGTGGGACGGCTGCCGGATGGTGGCGGGGCGGCAGGCGGGTGGTGTCGCTCAGGTCGGCGACGGTGGTCGGGTACGTGTTGGCCGGGCGGCTGCTGGTCGTGCCGCCGATCGCGGCCAGCGGGACACCGCTCGGGAAGTCCGGCATGCCCGCGATCGAACTGGTCGGGTGCACCGGGCCGACCAGGACCGCGCCGACGGCCAGCAGGCCGAGCAGCGCGGCGGCCGATGCGATGATCGTGAACCAGGCCGCCCGGCGCCAAGTTCGGGGTGGCGTGACGGACGCCGGGATGGTGCCGAGATTGAACATCCACAGGCCGATCGGGCCGGTGTCGGACAACGGGTCGAGCGGCGGTGCTTCCCTTGCCGCATCGGCAGTTGCCCCGCTGGCAGCGGTCGTCGGGCCGACCTCGGCGCGGCGGTGTCGTGACGCCCGCCGGACGCGCTGTGCGGGAACCGCGGCGCCGGCCGCGTCCCGCCGGTGCCGTCCCTGTGTGGCTGTCTGCTCCGGGTTGTCCGCCCAGACCATTCCGCTGCCCATGTGACCGTGACCCCCGTTACCCAACGTCCTGACGCCGAACTACGCCCGATCAGGCGAGATTCACCATCTGGAGCGCGTCGGCATGCCGATCGGCCGAACGTCGTCACGCTGCGCTATCGCATTGCGGAGACGTTCCGGACCGGGCGAGCGGCGTCGGCGCGGGTGGGGGACCCGGTGGGCGGCGACAGGGGCGCTCGGCACCCCGTCACCCAACACCACCGTCATTTGCGTGAGAGTAAGCGGCGTGCCGAAATCCGGCCCGGTGGGTGGCCGTTGTCACGTCTATTTCCACTCGGACGAGTGACGGATCAGCCGCCGGTGCGGAACTTCTCCCGCGTCGACTGCAGCGCCTTGGTGGCGACCGCACCCGTGCCACCAGCCACGATGATCGCCAGCACCTCGGTGAAACCGTTGCCGTAGGCCATCAACAACGCGAGCAGTGCGGCCGCGGTCGTCCCCCCGGCCAGTGCCCACCGGCTCCGCACGTACTCCGCGATCGGCCCGCCCCCCGCCCGCCGGTTGGCAGCCGAGCCGAGCATGTACAGGTAGCCGTCATGAGCCAGCGCCGCCGCGAGCCCGGCGAGGGCGATGATCACGGCAATGAGTTCGAACATGACTCCAGTGTGCTCCCGTTCGCCGCGGGCACGCCATCAGTGATCACCCCGACCCGTCCCTGAGCGAGCCGGGCGGGTCGGCACGATCCCCGATGCGGAGTCAGCGTCCGAGCCGGCCGCGGCCCAGGTTGAGCAGCACCATCGCGAGCTGCCGGCCCTCCGGGCCGAGTTCCCGGTAGCGCGCGAGCACGTCCATCTCGCGGTTCACCACGATCCGGGTGCCACCGGACGCCATCCGGGTCGCACCGATCATCTTGGACACCTCCGTACGGCGTTTGATCAGGCGCAGGATCTCGGAGTCCAGGTGGTCGATCTCGGCCCGCAGCTCACCGATCTCCGGCGGGCTCGGCAGCGCGGCACCGGCCGCATCGGTCGGCTGTGCTGTGTTGTCTGTGGTGTTCACGGTGGTCCTCCGGGTCTTCGCGGGGAGTCCGGTCCGGGACCTGACGAAGCCCCGGGTCCGTGCGGACTCCGGGGCTTCGGTGGTCGTACGTGCGCTAGGCGACCACGGGAGCCGGAGTCCGGTTCCCGTAAAAAAACTCGTCGGAGTACAGCCGCGTGCGCACGGCCTCATCCTCGCACACGAATGCCGCACGCTGCCATCGCCATGCTTGCGCGGTCCGGTGTCCGACCGGGCGGGTACGGTAGTTGGACAATGAGCGCGCTGTTCGATCTGCCTGGAGACACCCTGCCCGCCCGTCCCCGTCCCGGTCGCGGAAACCTGTTGGACGACCTGAATCCACAACAACGGGACGCGGTCACACACACCGGTTCGCCGTTGCTGGTCGTCGCGGGTGCCGGCTCCGGCAAGACCCGGGTGCTGACCCGACGGATCGCCTACCTGCTCGCCGAGCGGAACGTGCATCCCGGCCAGGTCATGGCGATCACGTTCACCAACAAGGCCGCTGCTGAGATGAAGGAGCGGGTCGCCGAACTGGTCGGCAACCGCGCCAAGGTTATGTGGGTATCCACGTTCCACTCGATGTGCGTCCGGTTGTTGCGTCGTGAGGCCAAGACACTCGGGATGGGCTCGAACTTCTCGGTGTACGACGCCGACGACACGCGTCGGCTGATCACGTTGGTGGCAAGGGATCTCGACCTCGACCCGAAGCGCTATCCGGCCAGGACGCTGGCCGTGCACGTGTCGAACCTGAAGAACGAACTGGTCGACGCCGCGACCGCCGCAGCCGATGCGGCTACCGATCTGCAGCGCAGGGTCGCCGAGGTGTACGCGAGCTACCAGCAGCGGCTGCAGTTGGCCAACGCCATGGACTTCGACGACCTGATCATGCGCACGGTCGAGCTGCTGCGCACGTACCCGGACACGGCGGAGCACTACCGGCGGCGGTTCCGGCACGTACTCGTCGACGAGTACCAGGACACGAATCACGCCCAGTATTCGCTGGTCCGTGGGCTGGTCGGGACCGGCGAGACCGATCCGGGCGAACTGTGCGTCG
>DATBCR010000473.1:0-6090 GCA_036270375.1 Pseudonocardiaceae bacterium
CGATACCGATGACCGCCGCGTCGGCCACGTCCGTCCGGGACACCAGGAGGTTCTCGATCTCGGTCGGGAACACGTTCTCGCCGCCGGACACGATCATGTCGTCGTCCCTGCCGTCCACGAACAGCAAGCCTGCCTCGTCGACGTGGCCGACGTCGCCGCTGCTGAGCAGGCCGTCGATGATCTCCTTGTGGCCGCCGCCCGTGTAGCCGCCGAAGGCCAGTTCGCTGCCGACGAATACCCGGCCGCGTGCGTGTGGCTCGCGCACCCGCCGGCCCGCGTTGTCGTACAACCGGATCAGGCAGCCCCTCGGCGGCCGGCCCACGGTGCCCGGCGCGGCACGAAGCTCGTCCGGCGTCGCCACCGTGGCGACGGCTACTTCCGTTGAGCCGTAAAGGTTGTAGAGCACGTCGCCGAAGGCGTCGAGGGTGCGGTTGCTGACGTCGGGCGTCAGTACGGAGCCCGCAGTCAGGATCACTCGCAGGCTCGTGGTGTCGTAGCGCCCGAGCACGTCCGGGCCGAGGTCGAGGATCCGACGCAGTTGGGTCGGCACCACGACAAGCGCCGTGCAGCGGTTTTCCGCGACGGCCCGCAGCGTGGCCTCCGGGTCGAACCGGCGGCGCACCACAACGGTCGAGCCGAGCGCGAGTGTCATGATCAGCTGGGACAGGCCGGTGGCATGGAACATCGGTGACGCGACGAACATCGCGCCGCCCCTACGCAGTGGGATCCGTTCCAGCAGGTGGGTCGCGGCCAGCGGTGAGCGGACCTGCCTCGGCGCGCCCTTCGGGGTGCCGGTGGTGCCGCTGGTCAGCAGCACGAGGCTGCCGGCGGTCGGCGGGTTCGGCAGCGGACCGTCCGCGGTGCTCGCGACCAGGTCGGCCAGTTTGACCACGTCCGGCGCGGTGTCGGCCGGAGTGTCCGACCAGGCCAGGTAGCGCGGTATGCCGGCGCGGACCCCGCCGAGGATCTCGGTGAACTCCTGGTCGTACGTCAGCGCAGACACGCCCTCGCGCTCGGCGACGTCGGCGAGTTGCGGGCGGCTGAAACCGGTGTTCATCAGCAGCAGCCGGGCACCGAGCTTGGCCGACGCCAACATGCAGTCCACCAGCCAGCGGTGGTCCCGGCAGAGCACCGCGATCACCGAGTCCGGCCCGAGCCCGTGGCTGTGCCACGCCCTGGCCAGCGCGTTGGACCGCTGGTCGAGCTGGGTGTAGGTGAGCGGGCCGAGTTCGTCCACGATGGCCAGCGACCGCGGCTCACGGCGGGCGGCGATGTGCGCCGCGCCGGCGACCGGGCCGAGCCTGCGAACCGCGAGCAGCGAGCGGATGCCCTCGTCCGGGCGGGCAGGGTCAAGGAGGCCGGCCTTGCGCAGCACGTCGAGGCGCGGCGGGAGGTCGACGAGCCGACCGAGGTAGTCCGGGACGGACGTCAGGTACTTCAGCACGGGGGCTCCAGTGATCGTCATGGCGATGCGGTGTGCACCTACCCTGTCTGAGCTGTCTGAGTTGTCTGAGCTGTCGTCTGAGGGCAACCAGGATTTCACCTACCGGCGGTATGTCAAGTCCCCGGACTACCCGTCGCGGGTTGTCAGAGGTCAGGCGGACAATCGAGGCGTGCTGGTCGCGGTGGTGCCGGAGCCCGTCGGGGGTGGTCGGCTGCGTCCGCTCGACGACGACGGCAACCCGACCGGCCCTGCCGAGCATGTCGACGACCTGGCCGGCCGAATCGCCGCCTGGGAACGGTCGGACCGGCCGCGCTGGTTGTGGACGTCCGGTGCGGACTGTTATCCGGCGCTGTTCGCGGCCGGCGCGCGGGTGGAGCGTTCGCACGATCTGGCCCTGGTCGAGGGCATCCTGCTCAGTTACGCCGGCCGGCACGGCGAACCCCGTGGCCTGGCCGCCGCGCTGGCAAGGGCGGTCGACCTACCGGTGCCGGACGATCCGCCACTGGCCAAACAGGACCTGCAGCCCGCGCTGTTCGAACCGGAACCGCACGCCCTGCCGGGCGGCGCGGACCCGCTCGACGCGCTGATCCTGGTCTACCGGACGCAGCGTGCGCGACTGGCGTCGACCGCACATCCGGACCGGCTGCGGTTGCTGACGGCCGCCGAGTCGGCCAGCGCGCTGGCGGCGGTCGAGATGAGTCATCACGGTCTGCCGTGGCGAACCGACATCCATTCGGCGCTGCTGACGGACATGCTCGGGCCGAAGCCGGCGGCCGGTGCCCGACCGCGCAAGCTGGCCGACTTGGCGGAGCAGATCGCCGCCGCGTTCGGCCGGGACGTCAACCCGGACCATCCGCCGAGTGTGGTGCGGGCGTTCGGAAAGGTCGGCATCGACGTGCCGTCCAGCCGGCGATGGGTGCTGCGGCAGGTCGACCACCCGGCCGTGGCGCCATTGCTGGAGTACAAGGAACTGTCGCGACTCTATGTGGCGCACGGATGGTCCTGGTTGGACGCGTGGGTCCACAATGGACGATTCCGGCCGGAGTACGTCGTCGGCGGCGTGGTATCCGGCCGATGGGCGACGCGCGGCGGTGCCGCGCTCCAACTACCGAAGGTGTTGCGGACGGCCGTACGCGCAGATCCGGGATGGACATTCGTGGCCGCGGACGCCGCGCAGTTGGAGCCGAGGGTGTTGGCGGCACTGTCCGAGGACACGAGGCTCGCCGAGGTGTCGGCGGATCACGACCTGTACGCGAGCCTGGCCAAGGACTCGTTCGCCGACGACCGGGCCCGCGCCAAGATCGCCATGCTGTCCGCGATGTACGGCGGGACCAGTGGCGAGGCCGGCCCACTGTTGGCGACGTTGCGCCGCCGTTTCCCGCGCGCCGTCGGCTACGTGGAGGAGGCGGCCCGTGCCGGCGAGGCGGGGCAGCTGGTCCGCTCACGGCTCGGCCGCACGTCACCGACGCCGTCGGCCGCCCGCCAGGCCCTGTTGGCCGGCAGCGGAGACGAACGGCGATCACGGCAGGCGTCGAAGGAATGGGGACGGTTCACGCGCAACTTCGTGGTACAGGCCAGCGCGGCGGACTGGACGGCCGCCTTGTTGGCCGGCCTGCGTACGGGCCTCGCAGGCCGGGCACCAACAGCGGAGTTGGTGTTCTTCCAACACGACGAGGTACTGGTGCACTGCCACACGACGGACGCGGACGCGGTGGTGGCGGAGATCGGCACGGCCGCCACCACCGCGAGCACGTTGGTATTCGGCCAGACGACGGTACGCTTTCCGTTGAGCGCCAAGGTAGTCGACTGCTACGCCGACGCGAAGTGAAGCCGCACCGAGTCGAGCCGCATCGGGCCGAGCCGCGCCGAGTCGAGCAGGCCCGCGCCCAGCCACGCCGAGTCGGGTCGCACCGGGTCGCGTTGGCTCAAGCCGGCTTGAGTCGCGTCAGCCGGTCGGGTTCGTGCCGGCGGGTGGCTGACCGTACTGCGACGGCTGAGCGAACGGCTGCGGCTGGCCGAACTGTGCCGGCTGCGCGAACGGCTGCTGTTGACCAAAGGATTGCGGCTGCGCCAAGGGATGCTGCTGGCCGAAAGGCTGCTGCTGGCCGAAGGGTTGCTGGGCGGGCTGGCCCCACTGGTTGGCGCCCGGCTGGTTGAAGCCCTGCGGCTCGAAACCCTGCTGCGGGAGTCCCGGCGGCGGATAACCCTGCGGTCCCAAGCCCTGCTGGACCGGCGCGTACACCGCTGGAGCACCGGACCGCCGACCGGACAGCGCCCGCAGCACGAACGGTCCGAACAGGAGGCCGAGGCCGATGAGCCCGACGACGATGCCGGCGTAGGGCTGTGCGCCGTCGGCCCACTTCAGGTAGGTGAACTGGTAGTCCGTCTTGGCGTGTAACACAACCGACCCGAAGCCGATCAGAACTAAGAAGATCCCGAAGCGAAGCCCCACGCGGCGCATAACGTCTCCCCTCAGAACCGCTACGCCGGCCGGTACCCAGCCGGTCCACGGTGGCGGTCACTCTAACGGACGCGCCTGCCCGCCGGTCGGTTCCTTGACGGCATCGAAATCAGTGGTCCCGATGCAGGACGTCCGGCGTGAGGTCACGCGTCGAGCGGTGTCCGATCAGTCCCAGGGTCAGTTCGGTCTCCGCGAGCACACTCCGCAACACGTGCCGGACGCCGTCCTCGCCGCCAAGCCCAAGGCCGTAGGCGTAGGGGCGGCCGAGCAGGACTGCCTTGGCGCCCAACGCAAGCGCCTTGATCACGTCGGCGCCGCCTCGGATGCCGGAGTCGAAAAGCACGGTCAACTGGTCGCCGACCGCGGCTGTGATCGCCGGCAGTGCTTCCAGCGCGCCGATCGCACCGTCCACCTGCCGACCGCCGTGGTTGGACACGATGATGCCGTCCACGGCGGCAGCGGCGGCACGGCGTGCGTCGTCGACGTGCTGGATGCCCTTGAGCACGATCGGCCCGTCCCAGTGCTCGCGGAGGAAGGGCAGGTCGTCCCAGGTCCGATCGGTGCCGGTGAACATCGGAACCCACTTGAGCACGGCCGACGTCAGGTCATCCTCGGGTGCCTGCGCCAGCCCGGCCCGGAACACCGGATCCGAGAACGGCACGGCGGTGCCGACACCCCGGATGAAGGGCAGGTAGGCCCGGTCGAGATCGGCCGGCCGCCAGCCCAGCGTCCAGGTGTCGAGCGTGACGACGAGCACGGAGAACCCGGCCGACCGCGCGCGATCGAGGAGGCTGGCGCAGACGGCGTCGTCGTTGGGCCGGTACAGCTGGTACCAGCGAGGCCCGTCGCCGCTGGCCAGCGCGACATCCTCGATGCTGTGGGACGAGGCGGTCGACATCACCATCGTCACCCCGAGCGCAGCGGCCGCCCGTGCCGTGGCGAGTTCCCCGTCCGGATGCAGAATCGACTGCACACCAACGGGAGCCAGGATCACCGGCGCGGGCATCGTCGTACCCAACACGGTGGTCGCCAACTCGCGGGCGGTCGAGCCGGTCAACATCCGCGGCACGAGTCGCCACCGGTCGAAGGCCGCCAGATTCGCCCGGTTCGTCGCACCCGAACCGGCCGCACCGGCGACGTAGCCGAACGTGCCCGAGGCCAGCACCGTGCTGGCCACCTGCTCGAGCGCCGCACCGTTGGTGGTGAAGGGCGGCACCTGACCACTGAGACCGGACAGGTAGATCTCGTTCTGGTACCCACTCAGTAGGCCCGCCACGTGGCTCCATCCTCAGCATCGGCAACAGATGGTCACGAGCGTAAGTGGTGACGACCGCACGCCCGCATCCGCCGCGCGAGGCCACGTCCGGGCCATGACACGCTCCGTCCTGAGGTGGGCGTGTCTGGTCGGCGGCTCGGCGGTGGCCGGGTCAGGCTTCGGCGAGTCGGTCGAGTAGTTGTGCTGCTACCAATAGGAACTCCTGTTCGGCTGGGGTCAGTGTGGCGGCCATCGCCACCGCGAGCCATTCGTCGCGCCGGCGGCGGTCTTCGGCCAGCAGGGCTTGGCCGTGGTCGCTGAGTTGCAGGAGTACGCGCCTGCGGTCGGTCGGGTCGGGCGACCGGTCGATCAGGCCGCGCCGTTCCAGGTCGGCGACCACTCTGGTGACCGACTGGGGCTGGATCCGTTCGGCGTCGGCCAGTGCGCTCGCCGTTGCCGGACCTTCCTGGTCCAGACGACCGAGGATGGACAGGTTGGTGAGGCTCAGGCCACTGTCCGAGCGTTCCCGACGCAGTCGTCGGTGTAGGCGCATCACGCTCATGCGCAGTGTGTGTGCCGCGTCCGATCCCGAACGATCACCCGCCATTCCATCAACCTAGCTTATTAATATTGACACTCATCTGTTCTCACTTCGCTGACACACTTAACAAGTCCTCTCTTTCGGATTAATCAGCTGCGCTAAATAACTGGCTGTATGTCACGCCAACTGGCACGATGCCGCGATGACCGACCACATCATCGGGATACGCCGCTGGCCGCCCCCGGCCTACCTGCCCCGACTGGTCGAGGTGAGCAAGGCGGCGGATTGCCTGTTCGCCGATTTCGGATTGTCACTGCCGCCGGACGATCCGACGGCCGAACTGCTGCGGGCCGAGCACGTACTGGTCGCCGGCGCCCCGCCGGTCGGCT
>DATBCR010000474.1:0-16921 GCA_036270375.1 Pseudonocardiaceae bacterium
GAATAAGGACCGCGAGCCGGACGCGGATTGTCCGGCTCGCGGCGCCCTCTGATGTAGACGAACGGCGATCGCTGGATGCGTTGCCGAGACCGGGATATCACGCGGTCGTCAACCGGGTTACTGGGCGAAGATCGGCCCGGTCGTGACGGTGCACTTGACCTGGGTGTGCTGCACGTTGAACCAGAAACAGGTGCCACCCGGCGTTGTCGTGAAGCCCGGCGGCAGCGTGATCAGCACGTTGTTGTTCACGCCCCACGTGCCACTGAAGATACCGAACCGGGCGCCGGACGAACTGGCGGCGCTGAAATTGCCGTTGTACTGGCTGCCGAACTGAAAGGCCTGGTTGCTGCCCCACACGAACAGCACGGTGGTGCCCTGCAGGCCGACCACGGCGTTGCACTGCACACCCGCCGACCAGCTCAGTTCACCGGTCGAGAAGTTGTCGTTGACCAGCGGGGGAGCCACACCACAACTGAGCGCGAACTGCGGTGCGACCGAGGATTTCGAAATGGGCACGAGGTTGAGGGTGATCGCGTTTCCGCTGCTCACCACAGTCGTTGTCGCGGCCTGTGCGGCACCGGCACCGGTAACGAGTGCGGTCGCCGCGGCGGCCATCAACGTCAACAGTAAACCGGTACGCCGAATGAAGCCTATTGTGCTCATACGTTGAGCCTCCTTGATCTGGCGACGGACAGCATTCAATCCCGTCGGAATGACGGCGTTAATTGCTCCAGGAAATTGTTGGACACCCCGCGTCGATCGCGATCAGTGTTGCGGTAGTCGCGACGGGTGGGCAAGCGCCGTCCGTGTGACGACCAAGTGGGGGCGTGAATCGTACACATCCGAACAGTGCGCATGACGTGGGCCGAATACACTGATTCGAATATGTTTACAAAGTATTGTCCGGCGTTGTCTCCGATGTGCCGATCAGGACCAACCGAAAGCGTTACTCGGCCGCGTCGGCCGCCGCCGCGTCCCTTGTCTTCTTGGCGGCCGTGACACTGGCCTGCAGTGCGGACATCAGGTCGGCCGGCTTGGTCTCCACCGTGGCCGGCGCGACGGTCGTCTCGCGGCCCGCGATCTTGGCGTCGATCAGTTCGGTGAGGGCTTCCTGGTAGTGGTCGTGGTATTTCTCCGGGTCGAACACCGTGTCGGACATCGAGTCGATCAGCGAGCCGGCCATGTTCAGCTCCTGCGGTTTCACCTGCGGCACCGAGTCGTGCAGGAACGCGAAGTCCGGCTTGCGCACCTCGTCCGGCCACAACGTGGTCGTCAGCACCAGCACGTCCGAGTACACCCGAAGGATCGCCAGCGTCTCGCGCTGCCGCAGCACCACCTGGGCGATCGCGACCTGCCCCGATTTCTGCAGCGCGTCCCGCAGCAGCACGTACGGCTTGACCGCGATCTTCTGCGGCTCGATGTAGTAGCTGCGGTCGTAGACGATCGGGTCGATGGCCTCCAGCGGCACGAACTCGACCACCTCGATCCCGCGCTGCGTCGGCAGCGGCAGGTCGGCGAGGTCGTCGTCGGTGAGGACGACCATCTCGCCGCCCTCGGTCTCGTAGCCCTTCGCGATGTCGGCGTACGGCACTTCCTCGCCGTCGACCGAGCAGACCCGCTTGTAGTGCACGCGCCCGCCGTCGGCCCGGTGCACCTGCCGGAAGCTGACGTTGTGGCTCTCGGTGGCGGCGTACAGGTGCACCGGGATGGCCACCAGCCCGAAGGCCACCGTGCCTTTCCACATCGACCGCATCGGCATCACTGCACCTCCTATGATCGACGGTACGCTGCGTCGCAGGTCAACGGCAGTGCCAAACGTCGTTTTGTGTCGGTGGGTCCGATCGGATGGAGAGCCGCTGGTGACGTCGGTCTCGGTATCGGTGGACGGCCGCGTGCTCAAGCTGTCCAACCTGGACAAGGTGCTGTATCCGCAGGTCGGGTTCACCAAGGGCGAGGTCATCGACTACTACGTCGCCGTTGCCCCGGTGCTGCTGCCCCGGCTGGCCGGCCGCCCGCTCACGCTGCGTCGCTATCCGGAGGGCGCCGACACGGACGGGTTCTTCGAGAAGCACGCCTCCCGGCACGCGCCGGCCTGGGTCCGGACGGTGCTGTTGGCGACGCGGAAGCCGCAGGCCCACCCGAGCGGCCCGGCCGAGACCGAGTACGTGCTCCTGGACGACCTGCCCGGCCTGGTGTGGGCGGCGAACCTTGCGGCACTCGAACTGCACGTCCCGCAGTGGACGATGAGCCCCGACGGCGGCCGTGGCCATCCCGACCTGATGGTGTTCGACCTCGATCCAGGCCCGCCGGCCGACATCGTGACCTGCTGCCGGGTAGCCGAACTGCTGGTGGACGCACTGGCCGCCGACGGCCTGCCGGCGTGGGCGAAGACGAGCGGCTCCAAGGGCATGCAGCTCTACGTCCCGGTGACCGTCGACGAGGTGACGGACACGTCCGAGTACGCGAGGCAACTCTGCCTGCGCCTCGCCGCCAGCCACCCCGACCTGGTCGTGGGCACGATGGCCAAGCAGGCCCGCCCCGGCCGGGTCTACATCGACTGGTCCCAGAACCACCAGGCGAAGACGACGATCGCGGCCTACTCGCTCCGCGCCCGCCGCGAGCCGACCGTGTCCACGCCACTGACATGGGCCGAGGTGCGGGCGTGCCAGCGACCGGACGAACTGGTGTTTACGGCGGCCGATGTCCGGGCGCGGCTGGACGCACACGGCGATCTGTTGGCGGACCTGGAAATCACGCACTATCCACTGCCAGTGCGGCGTTGAATATCGACCATGGAGATACGCCGGGTGAGCGCGGTCGAGGACGTTGTCGCCGCGGAGGCCCTTTTCGACGGTCCGGCCGAGTACGCGGCCGGTTTCCTCGCCAAACCGGGCCACCACCTGCTGGTCGCGTACGTCGACGGAGCGCCGGTCGGCATGGTGACCGGCGTCGAGACGACGCATCCGGACAAGGGCACCGAGATGTTCCTGTACGAGCTGGCCGTCGCCGACGAACACCAGAGCCGGGGCATCGGCCGCGCACTGGTCCGCGAACTGGCCGACCTGGCGAGGCGGCACGGCTGCTACGGAATGTGGGTGCTGACCGACCGGGCCAACAAAGCCGCGATGACGGCATACGAAGCCGCGGGCGCGGCCGACGAGGGCGACACGGTCATGCTCGGATGGGCGTTCGACTGAGGCCGATGGACTGGTCACGGCCCGCCCGAATAGAGTCGGACGACCAGACCCGATCGGATATGAGGGAACGAGTCGTCCGGATGCTGACCATTTCCCGGCCGAGCCCGCGAGTCGGCGATCGAACCGTCGCTGTCGCCGACCGGACCACGGTCGCCGCCGGGCTGTTGACGGTGCTGCTGTTCGGCGTGTTGGCCTTTCAGCACCGGTGGATCAGCGACGACGGCATGATCGTGGTCCGCGAGGTCCGCCAGATCCTGGCCGGCGCGGGCCCCAACTACAACCCGTTCCAACGCGACGAGGTCGACACCAGCCCGCTCTGGACCTGGCTGCTGGCCGCGTTCGCGTTCGTCCGCGGCGGTGACGTCGCCGTCGACGCGGTCGCGCTCGGGTTGGTCTGCTCGGTGGCCGGGCTGCTGTTCGGGCTTGCCGGCAGCCGCGCCCTGCACCGCCAGCGCGGCGCGGACGGCGTGCTCCTGCCGGCCGGCGCGCTGATCCCGATCGCCGTTGTCGGATTCTGGGACTTCGCCACCTCGGGCCTGGAAACCGGCCTGAGCCTGTGCTGGCTCGGCGTCGCGTGGTGGCTGCTGGTGTCGGTGCACGAGGACAGCGGGCGAAGCCGCGTGATCACGGCCGCTGTCGTGATCGGGCTCGGCCCACTCGTCCGCCCGGACTTCGCGCTCGCGACCCTCGTGTTCGGCGTCGCGCTGCTCGTGATCACCCGGCCCGGCTGGCGGTGGGCGCTCGGCTACTGCGGCCTCGGTGTGCTGATCCCGGTGGCGTACGAGATCTTCCGCGCCGGCTACTACGGCATCACGGTGCCGATGCCCGCCCTCGCCAAGGAAGCCGGCACATCGGTCTGGGATCGCGGCATCGTCTACCTCAACGACTTCGTCGACGCCTACCTGATCTGGATCCCGCTCGCGATCATCTGCGTCGTGGCCACCCGCCTGCTCGCCCGCACCGCGATCGACCGCCGCGCCGCCGTCCTGATGGCCGCACCGGTCCTCTCCGGCGTGCTGCTCGGCATCTACGTGGCCAAGGTCGGCGGCGACTACATGCACGCCAGGATGTGGATCCCGGTGGTGTTCGCGTTGCTGCTGCCGGTGTTGCTGCTGCCGGTCGGCCGCGGCCACCGGGCCGAATCCGTCGGCGTCACACTGCTCGCGGTGTGGGCGCTAACAGCGGGCATGTCGCTCGGCCCGCCGTACCACGGCGAGGAATTCGGCCAGGGCGGCATCACGGACGAACGCAGCTACGAAACCGTCGCGTACATGGACCCGACCCCGACCACCACCGACTCCCGCACCCGCGACAACAACCTGCTGCCCACACTGGCCGGCCTGACCGGCAACGGCAACCGCCAGATCGTGATGAGTCGCACCAGTACCGCCAATGGTACATTGTGGACGATCAAACTGGCCGACGGGATACCGGACCGCAGCGCGTTCTTCTACGACAACATGGGCATCACGGCCGCCGTCATGCCACTGGACGGCACCGTGATCGATGTCAACGGTCTCGCGTCCCCCCTTGCCGGCCACCTCCAACTCGGCGACCGCGGCCGCCCAGGACACGAGAAGTGGCTGCCGGCGGCCTGGGTGCTCGCCGAGTACGCCGATCCGGCCGCCGTCGCCACCATGCCGGACACCCAGGACGTGACCCGCGCCCAGGTACAGGCCGCCCGCCACGCACTGTCCTGCGGCAGCATCAAGGAACTGATGGACTCCGTCGACCAGCCGATGAGCGCCGGCCGTTTCTGGCAGAACCTCACCGGTTCCATCGACCGCACCAGTCTGCGCATCCCGGCCGACCCGTTCGCCGCAGAACGCGAGTTCTGCGGCTGACCGAAACCGCAGGAGATCAACAGTGTCCGCTTCAGTCAGTTACATGTCGATGTCGCTCGACGGCTACATCGCGGGTCCGAACGACGAAACGGCCAACCCTGGCGGCGACGGCTTCATGCGGCTGCACGACTGGTTCGTCACCCCGGCGGGCGAGTTCTACCGGCCGGCCGGGGAAGCCGGCGAACTGATCGACGAAATCAACGCGACCGGGGCGGTGCTGTCCGGGCGGCGGACCGCGGAGCAGGCCGATCACTGGAGCGGCGACCATCACGGCGTCCCGATCTTCGTGCCGAGCCACCGGCCGCCCGGCCCGTCGGTCGCGAACTATCCGCTGGTGACGTACGTCAGCGATGGGATCGAAAGCGCGATGGCGCAGGCGAAGGCCGCTGCCGGCGACCGGAACGTCATGGTGCACGGCGCGTACACGGCGCAGCGCGCACTCGAAGCCGGTGTCCTGGACGAGTTGCAGATCGATCAGATTCCGGTGCTGTTCGGCGCCGGCCGCCGGCTGTTCGACGTGTTGCCGTCGCGGGTGGAGTTGGACATCGTCCGGGTGATCGACGCACCCGACGCCACTCACATCCGCTACCGCGTCCGTCGCTGATACCGCGTGGTTCGGCATGCCCGCTCGACCACGCGATTTATCGCCCATTCGGCGGAACTTCCAGGATTATTCTGCCGGCGATTCGGTCAACGTCGAAATTGTGCGCACCATCCAGCGGTGCCGTGGCCTGGTCGCACGGCCGGTGGCACGCTCACAACCGGTGGTCCGCCGGTTCCGTGAGTGTTGCGGTGAATGAGAGGTCACCGCGACACTCACGGAATTGTCATGGGTTTTCACACCATGGACTACCCGCGCCAGGTTGTCGAATTTCACCTAAATGGCGGATGCGGGAATGCCCGCGCACCGTCAATGCTCCTTCACCTCGGCCGCCGAGGTTTTCACGATGCTCGGATGCACGGCGACGACCACCCGGTGGAAGCGGCCGCCGGGCGCGGTCTCGTCGTGGTACTTGCTGACCAGCGCGGTGACGGCACTGGTCATCTCGCTGACGAACGCGGCCCGGTCCGCCGCGTTGGCGAACCGCACCTCGCTGTCGAGGGCGAACGTGGCCAGCGGCTGACCGGCCCTTGACGCACTGGCGATGAGCACGCCGATCTCCCGGACCAGCCGCGCGGCCAGCGCGAGCAGCCAACGGGCGGACAGCCGATCGGGTGAACGGTCCGGATCAGGGGCCACCGCGGACAGCGCGGCCGGCGAGATCACGTACGACCTCGCGGTGGCCTGGAGCAGCCGTTCGTTGACATTGCCCTTGCGGCGTTCCTCCACCAACTCGACCAGCCCATGGCGTTCAAGGGCCCTTAGGTGATAGTTCACCTTTTGCCTTGGCAGGCCGACTTTGGCGGCCAGCATGGTCGCGGAACCCGGCTCGGCCAACTCGGCCAATAACCGGGCCCGCACCGGGTCCAGCGAAACCTCGGCCGCGGCCGGGTCGTCGATCACTGCCACTTCCAGCATGCGGTTACCGTCCCACCGACAATTTTGTTTGTCAAAACCCTAGAAATCATCGGCTTGTGGGCTGTGCAGCCACACACCGGCCGGACGCAAGCGGCCGATGGTGCCGGTGCCGGATTTCTTCCAACGCGCTCGACATGCTCGATCGTGCCACTGCTCGACGGCATTCTGTCCAGGGAGCATACCTCGCGGGTACGATGATCACCGGCATGACGGGCGTGTCGCAAGGGGTCATCCCGGTGGAACCGGTTGAGCCGAATGCACCGCCTGCGTTTTGACGACCCGACCTGTTGATCACTTGACGATCGAGACCGACGTAGGTAAGGAAGAAGCCGTATGTCGATTCCGACCGAGCCGATCGGGAGCCTGCCAAGGCCCGCGTACCTGCTCGACGCCATGGCCGCGTTCGCGGCCGGCACCATCGACCAGACCGCCCTCGATGCCCGCTACGACCAGGCGATCGCCGAAACCGTCGAGCGCCACACGGCCATCGGCTCGCCCGTGCTGACCGACGGCGAGCAGGCCAAACCCAGCTTCGCCACGTATCCGCTGTCTGGCGAGCGGAGCCTCGCACCGGACGGCGTCGTCATCCCGTTCGCCGACGGCCACACCCGCCAACTGCCCAAGCTGACCGCGGGTCCCTTCCGGTACGGCACGTTCGCCGTGTCCTACCTTGAGAAGGCACTGAAGCTCGCGGGTGTCCCGGTCAAGCAGGCGGTGATCGCGCCGTCCGCGCTCAGCCTGCTCTACCCGGCGGACGGCATCGAGGGTTATTCGCGGCAACAGTTCCTCGCAGATCTGGCCGACCAGGCCGAATCCGACATCCGCCAGTGCCTCGACGCGGGCGCGGACTCCGTGCAGCTCGACTTCACTGAGGGCCGGTTGTCGATCAAGCTCGACCCGTCCAAAGGCGTACTGCGGTCATTCGTGGACCTCAACAATTCGGTGCTGGAACGGTTTTCCGAGGCGGAACAGGCCAGGATCGGCGTGCATACCTGCCCTGGTGGGGACCAGGATTCGGTGCACAGCCTAGACGTCGACTACGCCGAACTGCTGCCGGAACTGTTCCGCCTGCGCGCCGGCCGGTTCTACATCCAGCTCGCCAGCGAGGCGGACCCGGTGCGGGTATTGCAAATCATTCGCGACAACTCCACCGAGGACCAGCGGATCTACGTCGGTGTAGTAGACCCGATCGACCCGCGCGTGGAGACACCTGAGGAGGTCCGCGACCGGATCCTCCAAGCGGCCCAGTACATCCCTGTGAATCGACTGGGAAGTTGCGACGACTGCGGGTTCGCCCCGTTCGCCGATGACGTGTCCACGTCAAGGGATCTGGCGTTCGCGAAAATCGAAGCCCGACTGGCGGGCACCAGGATGGCTGAGGAACAGCTAAGAATCTAGAACGCTAGTGCGCGGTCCAGCCCCCGTCCAAGCTGAATGACGAGCCGGTCGCCATCCGGGCGGCCGGCCCGGTCAGCCACACCACGAGGTCGGCCACCTCGGCCGGCTCGATCAGCCGCTTGACGGCGCTGTTGGCCAACATGATCGTGGACAGCACCTCCGACTCCGGGATCCCGTGCACCCGAGCCTGATCGGCCACCTGCCCCTCGACCAGCGGTGTCCTGACATACGCTGGGCACACGCAGTTGCTGGTAACGCCGTGTTCGCCACCTTCCAGAGCGACCACTTTGGACAGACCCTCCAACGCGTGCTTGGCCGCGACATATGCCGACTTGAACGGCGAGGCCCGCAGTCCGTGCACCGAGCTGAGATTGACGATCCGCCCGAAACCCCGCTCGTACATATACGGCAATGCCGCCCGCACCAACAGGAACGGCGCTTCCACCATCAACGCCATGATCCGGTGGAACATCGCGGGCGGGAATTCCTCGATCGGCGCGACGTGCTGGATACCCGCGTTGTTGACCAGGATGTCCACGTCCAGCCGCAGCGTGCCGAGGGCGTCGAGATCGGTCAGGTCCACCGCCCACGCCTCGCCGCCGACCTCGGCGGCGACCGTGTTGGCACCGGACTCGTCGCGGTCGGCCACGATCACGTGCGCGCCAGAAGCCGCCAGCGCCCGCGCGCACGCAGCGCCGATCCCGCCGGCCGCACCGGTCACCAGCGCACGCCGGCCGGTCAGGTCGATGTCGGTACTCACCGCGAAGCTCCTTCCTGTCCCGGCCGCAGGCTCCGCCGCACCAGCTTGCCGACCGCATTGTGCGGCAGCTCCCCGACAAACCGAATCTCCTTCGGCACCTTGAAGCCCGCCAGTTCGGCGCGGCACGACGCGATCAACTCGCCCTCGGTCACGGCGGCACCTGGCCGGCACACCACGAACGCCATGCCGACCTGCCCCCACCGCGAGTCCGGCCGGCCGACGACGGCGACCTCGGCGACGGCGGGATGGCCGTACAGCGCGTTCTCCACCTCGCTCGGGCATACGTTCTCCCCGCCGGACACGAACATGTCGTCCAGCCGGTCCTGGACGCGGTAATAGCCGTCCTGGTCCCGGTGCACCAGGTCGCCCGTGTGCAGCCAGCCGTCCCGCATCGCGTGCGCGGTCGCCGCCGGGTCGCGCCAGTAGCCGGTGAACACGGTGGGTCCGCGCACCAGCAGTTCCCCGTCCGCGATCCCGGCGGCGTCCGGCCGGATCACGCCGGTCACCGGATCGGCGATCGCCACATCGACATACGGGTACGGCCGACCGGCGAACCCGAGCTTGTCCACAGCGGCGTCGCCGGGCAGGCACAGCACGTTGGGCGCGGCCTCGCTCAGGCCGTAACCCTGGACGAGGCCGACACCACGGGCGTGCCACGTGCGCAGCAACGGCTCCGGCATCGGCGCGCCACCCACCACCGCCCCGCGCAGGCTGCCGAGGTCGGTACAGGCGAAATCCGGGTGTTCGGCCAGGAACAGATAGTTCGTCGGCACGCCCATCATCGTGGTGACCGACCGGCCCGCGATCAGCGCCAGCACCTGGCCCGCGTCGAAACCCTTGACCAGCACCACGGTCGCACCGACCCACCAGGCCAGCAGCGGCTGAACGTTCCACCCGCCGACGTGGAACTGCGGCAGCACCGACAGCACGACGTCGTCCGACGTCATCGGCACGGCCCTGGACAGCCCGAGATTCGTCCAGAAACAGTTGGCGTGGCTGAGTACCACACCTTTCGGGCGGGTCGCGGTACCGGACGTGTAGACCATCAGCAACGGATCGTCATCCGCGATCGTCGGCAGCGATCCGGCCGGCCCGCCGGACTCGATCCCGGCCCGCCCCAACCAGTCCCACGCGACCGGCTCGGCCAACCGGGCGAGCGCGGTGGCCGCGAGGTCGGCGAAGTCGGGTTCGACCAGCAACAGCGCGGCTTCGGCACGCCCGAGCTGGTCGGCGATCTCGCGCGCGGCCAGTCGCCAGGACAGCGGCACCAGCACCAGCCCCGCCTTGGCACACGCGAACAACACCACGACGTGGTCGGCACTGTTGCGGGTCAGCGTGGCGATCCGGGCACCTGGCGGGTACCGGCACAGCACCCTGGCCAGCCGCTCGGCCCGGCGGTCGAGTTCGGCGTAGGTGACCGGGTGGCCGCCGTCGTCGATCGCGACACGGTCCGGCGTGCGGCCGGCGACGTCACGTGTCCACCGCCCGAGCGTGTGTAGCCCGTTCACAGTGCCTCCTCCGCGTCGTCGTTGACATCATGCCGGTTCGCAGGGTAATACCTGAATCATCTCTCATATCGGAGGTCGAGATGTCCTCTGCGCTACGCGGTCTTGCCGCAATGGTCTCGGCGTTTGCCCTGGCCACGACGGGCATGCTGGTCGCGGCAACCCCCGCCGACGCGGCCGTCGGCACCCTGACCCTGCTCGGCACGACCCCCAACGTGAGCCACGGCTGGGACAGTGTCGAACACTGGAACGACACCGACACCGCATGGCCGGCGACCCACTACCTGTCCGACGGCCGCCAGAACCAGACCGCTGAGCCGGCCACCCTGTTCGGCAGCGCCCAGCCCCCCGGCTCGCAGTTCCTGCTCTACCGGGCACCCGGCTGGCAGACGAATCCCGGTGCCGCGGTGCTGCTGGTGATGGGCGCCAACGACGACGTCGACCGCGAGTACAGCGACCCGGCCGCGGGCGGCGCCGGCACGTGCGGCGTCCTGTCGTGTCCCACCACAGGCCTGATGCAGTTCCTGACCAATGCCGGCTACCGCGTGTTCGCGGTCAACTTCGCCGACACCCAGGGCGACAACTACGAGTGGGCGCAGACGATCTCGGACGCCCTGAGCCGCGTGAAGGCCGAGACCGGCACGTCGTCGGTGGACCTGGTGTCGTGGAGCAAGGGCGCGTTCGCCGCCCGCATGTACGTCGCGAGCGTCGCGCCGTCCTGGGGCCGGTCTTACCAGGGTGACGTCGCGAAACTGGTCCTGATCGGCAACCCCAACGGCGGCCTCGACTACACGTTCGCGCACGGCACCGAGGGCAACCCGCTGATCTACCCGGAGTGCGGCGGATCGCTGAACGGCCCGTCGCCGAGCCAGTCCTACGTCTGTTTCGGCTTCCTGTACTCCGAGCCGAACCTGTCCGCGGACAGCGTGTTCTTCACCGGCCAGCGCCAGATGTTCGCCCGCTGGGACGGCACGTTCGGCGTCGACGAAACCCAGGACGACTGGTTCACCACGTACTACGGCGGCACCGGATTCATCAGCATCAGCAAGGGAATCCAGGAATCCATCGGCAAGGGCGCACTGGTGGCCAAGATCCAGGCCACGACCGTGCCGGCGTCGGTGCCGACCTACCTGCTGTGCGGTGGATCGCCGACCCTGATCGGCTTCTACAACGAGAACCGCGGCCCCAACGACGGCGTCGTCTTCGACCAGTCGTGCGAGGCCACCACCGGCATCGGCAACGTAGCGGGACTGACGATGGTGACCGGCGACAACCACCTCATGCTCGGCTGGGAGTCCACCGCGGAGCACGCGATCGGCGGCTGGCTCAGCAGCTGACAGTCTTGTTGCCGTAGAAAGGAATATCGACATGCCCCTGCCAGCGTCGGTCCGCGCGACGGATGTGGACACACCCCGCCTGCGCGCCCACGTTCTCCAGGCGGGCACACCCTCCCCGGACCTGCCCACCCTGGTTCTGGTGCACGGCAACGTGTCCTCGGCCCGCTTCTTCGCCGAGACCATGTCCGCGCTCGGCGAGCGCCGCCACTGTGTGGCAGCGGACATGCGGGGCTTCGGCGGATCGGAACGGCTGCCGGTGGACGCCACGCGCGGTGTCGCCGATTTCGCCGACGACATGCACGCCGTCCTGACCACCATCCTGCCCGCCGACAAGCCCGTGCACCTGCTCGGCTGGTCCCTCGGCGGCGGGGTCGCGATGCGCTACGCCATCGACCATCCCGGCGCGGTCGCGTCGATCGTGCTGGAAAGTCCCATGTCCCCCTTCGGTTTCGGCGGCACGAAGGACCAGGCCGGCACGCCGTGCCGGCCGGACTTCGCCGGTTCCGGTGGTGGCACGGCGAACCCGGAGATGGTGCGCCGCATCGTGGCCGGCGACCGGAGCGGCGAGGACGGCACATCACCCCGACGCGTGCTCACGACCCTCTACGGCCAGGCGCCCTACGAACTGGCACCGGCAGTGGAGGACGACCTCGTCGACGAAATGCTGGCGATGGCCATCGGCGACGGCAACTATCCAGGCGACAGCACCGTTTCCGAGAACTGGCCCGGTATCGCGCCGGGGGAGCGGGGCGTCAACAACGCGATCTCGCCGAAGTTCTGCGACCTGTCCGGCTTCGCGGACATCGCCGACCGCCCCGAGGTGCTGTGGATCCGTGGCGACGCCGACCAGATCGTGTCCGACGCTTCGCTGGTGGACCTGGGCAATCTCGGCCAACTGGGCCTCGTGCCTGGCTGGCCGGGACCGGACGAGTACCCGGCCCAGCCGATGGTCAGCCAGACCCGCGCCGTACTCGACCGCTACCAGGCCGCGGGCGGCCGCTACACCGAGCACGTGCTACCCGGCTGCGGCCACTCGCCACACCTGGAGCGGCCGGCCGAGTTCACGTCGCTGGTCCTGGCGTTCCTGGCCAGGGTCAGCAAGCGCCCCGATCCCGCCGACCTGGCATCCTGACCCGGTGACACCCGCCGAACCACGCACGACAGCGGCACCGAGGCGGCGCGGCGTGCGGCCGGGCAAGGGCGACCGCAGCCGGCGGCGCATCCTGGACGCGGCCGAGAAAGTGTTCGCGGACCTGGGTTTCCACAGCGCGTCGATAGTAAAGATCACGGAGGCGGCCGGCGTCGCACAGGGCACGTTCTACATCTATTTCGAATCCAAGCAGGCCATTTTCGAGGAGGTCCTGCTCGACCTGAACCACAGGGTCCGGCAGGCGATGGCCGAAGGCGCCCAGGGCGCGACCACCCGGGCCGAGGCGGAACGCGGCGGCTTCCTCGGCTTCTTCCGTTTCACCGCCGAACATCCCGCGCTCTACCGGGTGATCCGGCAGGCCGAGTTCGTCGCGCCGGCACTGCTCGAACGCCACTACGCCACCATCGCCGCCGGCTACGTCGACGGCCTCCGAAAGGCGATGGCGGCCGGCGAGATCGCGCCCGCCGACCCCGAGGTGGTGGCGTGGGCGCTGATGGCGGTAGGCGAGATGATCGGCATGCGGTGGGTGCTGTGGCCGCGCGCGTCGCAGATTCCGCCGTCGGTGTTCGAGGAGACAATGGCATTCGTGTCGCGGGCATTGGGTACGCGACCGTAGCGTAAGCGGCATGGAACCCACGGGCCGCACGACGACGTTCGACGAACTGGTCGCCGAGGCTGCGGCAGTGCCGGTCGAGGGCTGGGACTTCTCCTGGTTCGACGGCCGCGCCACCGAGGAACGCCCGCCATGGGGCTACGCCCGGCTGATCGGCCAACGAATGGCCCAGGTGTCGTCGGCGCTGGACATCCAGACCGGCGGCGGCGAGGTCCTGGCGAGCATCCCGAACCCGCCGCTGGTACTGGTGGCCACCGAGTCGTGGCCGCCCAACGTGGAGATCGCCAAACGCAACCTGCGCCCACTGGGCGGCGCGGTCGCGGTCACCGCCGACGACGGCGACCTGCCGTTCCCCGACGAGTCGTTCGACCTGGTCGTCAGCCGCCACCCGACGGTAACCGTGTGGCGAGAGATAGCGCGGGTGCTACGCCCCGGCGGAACCTATCTGTCCCAACAGATCGGCGCCGGCAGCGTGCGCGAGCTGCGGGACGTCCTGATGGGGCCGCACGAGGAGAGCGACACCCGCAGCACCCGACGAGCGGTCGCCCTGGCACAGGCGGTCGGACTGAACGTGGTCGACCTACGTGAGCAGTCACTAAGAATGACCTTCGACGACATCGGCGCCGTGGTCTACTTCCTACGCAAGGTCTTCTGGACCGTCCCCGACTTCACCATCGACCGCTACCGCACCCAGTTGGCTGCCCTGCACGACCGCATCCAGACCGACGGTCCATTCGTCGCACACTCCACCCGATTCTTGATCGGGGCCCGCAAGCCCGGCTGACGCCAGATCGACCTGCGTCTCCGACGGCGTGTGTGCCATCATGGAGGAATGACCGACCAGTGGCCGGACCAGACCCACAACGTCCAGGCCGGCCAGTCGGAGAACTCGATCCAAGCCGGTCACATCCATGGTGACGTCACTATTTATGCGCCTCGGCGTCGCTTCTCGTCGCGACGCTCCCGTATCACGGCTGGCATCGCCGGTGCGGTCATCCTGGTCGCAGTCGGTGTCCTGGTTGCCGTCAATTCGTTCGGGTCGGGAAATTCCAGCGCGACCGGCAACTCGCCAATAACAACGGTCGCGCAGTTCGCTAGCCCCGTGCCGGAGGAAAATGGGTCATGGATACTGCCCTCGGTGTTGCCCCCGAGTGCCGCGAGCGGACTATCCAGGAATACCGTGGCTCTTGCCGCATGGGCACGCAGTATGGGTGGCCGTGTCGCGGAGGAGGGCACGTTTCTCGTGACAGTCACCGGAACCGCGCCCGACGGCGTGACCATCACCAATATTGGCCTCAAAAATGTTGAGCGACGACCACCGCTGCACGGCACGTTCCTCTTCGAGACGGGACAAGCGGAAACCGAGGATGCGAAGTTCAAGTTCGATCTTGACTCAAACAATCCATATGCCGTTATATACGACAACGGCAACGCTGACTTCAACAAGCCGTTCTCCGGTAACCAGAGCATTACGCTCGCCCGGAACGAGTCGATTACCCTCGGTTTCATCGTGGACGGCGTGCACGCCGATTATCTGTTTGACCTCGAATATACGGTTGTCGTCGACGGCAAGGTGACAACAGTGATCGGAAACGGTCCCGACGGCAAGCCGTTCGAGGTCGCCGGCTTCGCTGGGTCGCCGAACTCGGCCGCTTTCATGCCGTACTTCCTGACCCCGCAGGCCTATTTGGACCAGATACCTGATCCCGCACAATGGGTTTATGTCGATCCGAAGACCTTCTGCGCGCAGGTTCTGCAGACCTGTGCGAAGTGATGCCCGGCGTCACTCGTCGGCGACCCACGTGGTGGTCAGGTTCTGAACAGCCGCGCCGTCCAGGTCGGTGAGTTTCATGCCAACGAAATCACGTGCCCAATCGGACGTCTGCACGCGAAACGGCGGCCGTTCCGCGGTGAGCGCGTCGATGATCGGTACGGCCGCCTGCTCCGGCGTCTGCGCGTTGCCGAACGACTGCATGGTGCGATCGAGATAGGCCCGCAGCGCCGGGGCATAAGGGCCGACGGCCGCCAGCAACTCCGGCACATCCACCCCGAGATTCGCCACGAACTCACTGGCCACCGCACCTGGTTCGACCACCGTGACATGCACACCGACCGAGGCGTCGACCGGCGCGAGCGACTCCATGAACCCCTCGACGGCGAACTTGGCGGCACAGTAGGCCTCGTTGAACGGCTGTCCCACCACGCCGCCGACACTCGTCACCGTGATGACCCGGCCGCCAACGGCACGCAGGTGCGGCAGCGCGGCCTTGGTGACCTCGACGACCCCGAAGAAGTTGACCTCCATCGCCGCCCGGACGTCCTCGACGGACCCCTGCTCGATGGTGCCGACATGGGCGGCGCCCGCGTTGTTGACGACCGCGTCCAACCGACCGTACTCGGCGATCACCTCGGCCACGCACGCCGCGACGGACTCCCGGTCGACCACGTCGAGGCGGGCGAGGTGAATCCGTTCGGCGACTCCGGCGGCGGCCGCCGACTCACGAAGGCGGTCCGCCCGGCCGGTGTCACGCATCGTGGCGACGACCTGCCATCCCGCAGCGGCGGCCGCGACTGCCGTGGCCAGGCCGATTCCGGACGACGTGCCGGTCACCAGCACCGTGTTCCTTGACGTCATGTGTCGATGGCTCTTTTCGGTCGGCGGCACGCATGGGGCACTCTTGGCCGGTGAAATCCTCGCGCGACGATATCCTGGATCTGTTCGACTACGCCTGGCAGCGCTTCCGCGACCGGATGGCCAGCCTCGGCGACGACGAGTGGAGCTGGCAGCCGACCAAGGACGACCGGATCAGCCTGCGGTGGCGGCTGTGGCACATCGCGGACACCCTGCGCGAGGAACGCAACGGCCCATGGCTCGGCACCGTCCCGGAACTGGCCGCTGCACACCCGGAAGCCACCGGCGCGGCCACGGCACTGGCCGATGTGGACGACGTGGACGACGCCTACGCCCAGTGGCGCGGCCACCTGGCCAGCGTCAGCGAGGCGTCGCTCAGCGAACGCATCAGCCCGATAGCCGGCCCCTACGGCGACGACACCCGACGGTCCTTCGCCTTACACACGGCCGACGAACTCATCCACCACGCCGCGGAAGCCGCACTGCTACGCGACCTCTATGCCGCCCGCCGCCGCTAGCAGGTTCTGCCACGCGACGGCCGGCAGCAGCAACGTGGGACCGTTCGGGTTCTTGGAGTCCCGGATCGCGGCGCGCTCAGGAAGCAACGCGATCTCGACACATGCACTGTTGCCACCAGTGCTGCTGCGGCTGCTCTTGCGCCACCGGGCAGTGCTCAGATCAGGAGTGGGCATCCCGGGTCGCCTCTCTCGAATTGGCTCACAGACTGTCGGCCACCTGCTCGATGAGCGTGATCGACTCGGCTGGATCGAGCGCGAGTCGGGCGAGGTGGTCGATTCTCAGCTTAGCAGCGGCAACATCAGCCGGACCATCGCTATGGTTCGAGCCCATGGCGTGCTCGGTGTAGGCCACGTCCGGGTCCTCCTTGTCCGGGAACTGCAACACGATCAGCCCGCTGACAAGACCGTCGTGCGCGCCGATCGTCTCGCGTATCACCCGCACTGTTAC
>DATBCR010000475.1:0-9015 GCA_036270375.1 Pseudonocardiaceae bacterium
CCCGCGCCCCGGGTGCGCCGGCCGGCTGATCGGCGGCATCTGCGACACGTGCGGCCTGAACACCGCCAACCCACCCACGCCGCCCGCGAGCCAGGCGTCGCCGGCTTGGCCGACCGCGGAGGGACAAGCCAGCGGCACGCCGCAGCCGGCTGCGCCGACGGGGCCGGCGTCGGGTGGTTTTCCTGTGCCGCAACAGTTCGTCGCTCCGCCGGAGCCGAATTCGGGCGGTTTTCCGGCCCAGCAACAGCCTGCCGGCTCGCAGGGGCCGGCGTCGGGTAGTTTCCCTGTGCCGCAACAGTTCGCTGGTCCGCCGGAGCCGAATTCCGGCGGTTTCCCAGCCCAGCAACGGCCTGCCGGCTCGTCGGGACCGGCGTCGGGTGGTTTTCCTGCGCAGCAACAGTTCGTCACACCGCCGGAGCCGAATTCCGGCGGGTTTCCGGTCCAGCAACAGCCTGCTGGTTCGCAGGGGCCGGTGTCGGGCGGTTTCCCTGTGCCGCAACAGTTCGCTGGATCGTCCGGGCCGAACTCGGGCGGCTTCGCCGCGCAGCGACGGCCGGCTCAGTCCGGTCCGTTCCCCGCCCAGGCGAAGCCGGCCGGGCCGCCAGCGCTGTCGGTTCCCGCGCCGACGTCGATCGTGCCGCCGCCGGTCCGCCCGGCCGGCCAGCACGCCGCACCCGCCGCGTGGCGTGCCGCGCCGGCCCAGTTCGTGCTGCCGGACCAGCACGAACCGGGGCCGGACGAGCCGGCGGAGTCGTCCGGCAGCTCGCTGAGTGAACGGCTCTCCGGCAAGGAACCCGCGCCGAAGAAGCCGAACCCGGAGACGACCCAACTCGCCGTCGGCGAGTCCACCCGGCTGGTCGACGAGAAGGGGTCCGGGCCGCCGTCCGCGCCGCCGCTCGGTTCGCGTCAGCTCACCGGCCGGAGCAGCCGCGGCAGCCGGGCACGCTCGCGCACGTCCTCGTCCCGCCGGATCGGTGGTGGGCTGGTCGAGGTGCCGAGGGTGCCCTACCGCGACCCCGCCTCCGCGGTCATGGACGAGCCGGAAGTGCCGGAGGGCAAACGGTTCTGCAGCAACTGCGTGAAACCCGTCGGTCGGGGCGTCGACGGCGAGCCGGGCAGCCCGGAGGGCCGGTGCGCGCACTGCGGCACCGCGTTCTCCTTCCGCGCCAAGCTGCACGAAGGCGATCTGGTCGGCGGCCAGTACGAGGTGCTCGGCGCGCTCGCGCACGGCGGCCTCGGCTGGATCTACCTGGCCCGCGACCACAACGTGAACGACCGCTGGGTGGTGCTCAAGGGCCTGATCGACACCGGCGACACGTCGGCGATGGCGGCCGCGGTGGCCGAGAAGCAGTTCCTGTCCCAGGTGGAGCACGCCAACATCGTCAAGATCTACAACTTCGTCCAGCACGCCGACTCGTCCAGTGGCAACCAGGTCGGCTACATCGTGATGGAGTACATCGGCGGCGAGTCGCTGCGTCAGATCGCGTTGGCGCACAAGGACTCCGAGCAGCGCGTGACGCCGCTGCCGCTCGCGCGGGTGTTGGCGTACGGCCTGGAAGTGCTGCCCGCCATGGGTTATCTGCACAGCGTCGGACTGCTGTACTGCGATCTCAAGCCGGACAACGTGATCCAGACCGACGCCCAGGTCAAGCTGATCGACCTCGGCGCCGTGCGGCACGTCGACGACACCGAGAGCCCGATCTTCTTCACATCCTGTTACAGCGCACCGGAAATCGCCACCGAGGGACCGTCGGTGCAGTCCGATGTGTACACCGTCGGCCGCATGCTCGCGGTGCTGAGCTTCGACTTCGTCGGCTACACCAAGGAGTTCCGGCACACCCTGCCCACCGCGCAGCAGGTGCCGCTGTTCTCGCTGTTCGGCTCGTACCAACGGTTGCTGCGCCGCGCCACCCACCCCGACCCGGACCGCCGGTTCGGGTCGGCCGAGGACATGGCCGAGCAGCTCACCGGCGTGCTGCGCGAGGTGCTCGCGCTGGGCACCCGGGAGCCACGCCCCGGCCGATCCGCCGTCTTCGGGCCGGAGGTGCGCACGTTCGGCGCCGAACTCGTCCATCCCACCAGCGGCAACCCGGCCGTACCGAGTCCGCCGGACTGGGGTGACGTGATCAGCGGCCTGCCGGTGCCCCAGGTGGACACCGACGATCCGGCCGCCGGCCTTGTCGGCGGCCTGGCCGCGACGGCCGGTGCCGCGCCGACCGAACTGCTGGAAGCCCTGCGTGCCGCGCCGCCGGCCTCGATGGAGGCCAAGCTGTGGCGGGCACGGGCGCTGATGGACATGGGCGAGCTGAACCAGGCCGCCCGCGAACTGGCCGACGCCTCGGCACTCGACGCGCTCGGCCAGCCCGTGCCGGACGTGCCGTACGACTGGCGGATCAGCTGGTCCCGCGGTCTGCTGTCGCTGGCGGCCCGCAGGCCGAGGGACGCGCGGGCGGCGTTCGAGCACGTGTACGACGTGGTGCCGGGCGAACTGGCCCCGAAACTGGCGCTCGCGGTCAGCGCCGAGTGCTGCGGTGACCACTTCGCGGCCGCCCGGCTCTACGAACTCGTGTGGCGCACCGACCGGTCCTTCGTCACCGCCGCGTTCGGCCTCGCCCGCACGTATCTCGCGCTCGGCGACCGTTCCGGCGCGCTGGAGGTCCTCGAATCGGTGCCGGACCGGTCCAGCTACTACATCGCGGCCCAGACGGCGGTCATCGCGGCCAGAACCAGTTGGACGCCACCGGAACGGCTCACCGAGCGCGACCTGGTGGACGCCGGGGTGCGGGTGGAACGGCTGAACCTGGACGCGGAACGCCGGGCCAAGCTGGCCGCCGACGTGCTGCGGGCCGCCGTCGGCTGGGTCCGCGCCGGACGGCCGAACGCCGCGCCAGGTGGCGTGAACGGCCGGGTGCTCGGCTGCGAGCTGACCGAGCGTGGCCTACGGTTCGGCCTCGAAGGCTGCTACCGGATGTTGGCCCGACTCGCCGGCAATGTGGCCGACCGCGTGGAACTGGTCGACCTGGCCAACTCGATCCGCCCCCGCACGATGACCTGAGCGTGTCGAGATGAGGTCAGGTGCCATGCGTACACCGGGGTCGTGGGTGCGGTCGTGCTCGCCATCGTGGCCGCCGGTTGTTCGAGTTCACCGCGCCCGGACGGCAGCGGGATGCGCTCACCGACATGACGGCGCAACAGTGACCGTTGTGCGGCGCGTGGCCATTATGGACTGAGTCGCTTTAACAATTGTCCGCCGTGTTACGTGAATTGGTCAATTGTCAACGACCATCGGCCGTGCCCGATTCTCGCGGCGCCCGCGTCCGACAGTCGGACGCGGGCGCCGTCTTGTGTCCGGTTCGACTAACCCGACCGTGATCTACGCACTCGAATCGACGCAGCTCAGCGAGCGCGTCAATTGTTAACTCCCGAAGGAGGTGCCACCGGCGGCCTGTCTCGGTGCACGGTACGCGCACCAGAGCGTCAGCCCACGCCGTACATCAAGGAGGTTGAGCCAGTGCGCACCACTGCTCTCGTCGCGGCCGTGCTCGGCGGTGCCGCCATGCTGGTCGGCTTCGTCGCCACACCGGCAAGCGCGCAGCCCGCGCACGCGGGGTTCGCCCCGTTTCACGCCGTCGGCGGCACGTTCAACCAGAACGGCCAGAACTGGTCCGGTTACGTGGCAAGCGGATCGGGCTTCACCTCCGTGTCCGCGAGCTGGCATGAGCCGACGGTCACCTGCAACTCCACGAACGACCTGTACGCGCCGTGGGTCGGCATCGACGGTTTCGGCAGCAACTCCGTCGAACAGACCGGTGTCGCCACGGACTGCTCCTCCGGCCATCCGGTCTACCAGGCGTGGTACGAGATGTTCCCGGCCAACCCGGTGTACTACGGCAACGCCGTCAGCGGCGGCGACGCGTTCACCGGCAAGGTCACCCGCAGCGGCACCAAGTACTCGCTCACCATCACCGACAACACGAAGGGCTGGACCAGGACGGTCACCAAGTCCTTCCGCGGCGCCAACGCGTCCGCCGAGTTCATCCTCGAGTCGCCGACCGCCGCCTACCCGAGGTTCGGCACGGTGACGTTCACCGGCTCGACGATCAACGGCACCGCGCTCAGCTCGCACAACCCGATCGCCCTCGACGCCAGCAACAGCGGCGGTTTCGAGGACCACACCAGCACGATCTCCGGCGGCGGCACGTTCTCCGTCACGTACGAGCGGGAGTGACGGCCGCGGTGGTCGCCTGGGTGCGTGTGCCGGACTCAGGCGACCACAGCGTCGCGAGCAGTTCGTAGGAACGGAAGCGGACGAGCGGGTCGTGGACCATCGTGGTCACCATCAGCTCGTCCGCTTTCGTTGCGGCCACAAGCTTTGTGACACCCGCGAGCACGGTCGCCGGCCCGCCGACGATCTGGCTGGCCTGCCGGTCGGCGACCGCCTTGCGTTCGAACGCGGTGTACGGATAGTCGGCGGCCTCCTCGGGGGACGGCAGCAGGCCCGGCCGGCCCTGGCGCAGCCGCAGGAACGACAGGCCCATCGGGCCGGCGTGCCACCGGGCGGTCTCGTCGTCATCGGCAACCACGACGGACGCCGCGATCATCAGGTACGGGCGGTCCAGCACGGGGGACGGCCGGAAGTTCGCGCGATAGATGGCCGCCGCCGGGAGGGTGTTCGCGGCGCTGAAGTGGTGCGCGAAGGCGAACGGCAGGCCGAGCATGCCGGCGAGGGTGGCGCTGTAGTCGCTGGAACCCAGTAGCCACAAGGGAGGCTGGTTGCCGGCCGCCGGTACCGCGAGCGGCATGCCGCCCGGTTCAACGGCTTCGTCCGGGTCCTGTTCGAAGTAGCCCATCAGTTCGCCGAGCTGCTGCGGGAAGTCGTCCGCGGACAGCGGGGCGGTGGAGCGGCGCAGCGCGTGTGCGGTGTGCGCGTCAGTGCCGGGTGCCCGACCGATGCCCAGGTCGATCCGGTCCGGGTGCAGGGCCGCGAGCATGCCGAACTGCTCGGCGATGACCAGTGGCGGATGGTTGGGCAGCATCACGCCGCCGGAGCCGACGCGCATCGTGGACGTGGCCGCCGCGACCTGCCCGACCAGCACGGCGGGCGCGGAACTGGCGATACCGGGCATGTTGTGGTGTTCGGCCAGCCAGAACCTGGTGTAGCCGAGGGTTTCGGCGCGTCGGGCCAGTTCGATGGTGGTGCGGAGGGCCTGCGCGCTTGTCGAGCCCGCCGACACGGGGGCGAGGTCGAGCACGGACAGCGGGACCGGGGATGCTGACGTCACATTCGGTCCAACCACGCATGCCCCGGTTGGCTTCCCCGCATCAGAGCACTTGGGACAGGGTGTAGATCACAAGGCCGGCCAGCGCACCGACCACGGTGCCATTGATCCCGATGAACTGCAGGTCACGGCCGACCTGCAGCTCGATCTTCCTGGACGTCTCCTTGGCGTCCCAGCGGGCCACGGTGTCGGTGATCAGGGTGGTGATCTCGGTCGAGTAGTTGCGCACAACGTAGCCCGCGGCGTCCTCGACCCACGTGTTCACCTTGGCGCTGAGCGTGTCCTCGGTGACGAGGCGGCCGCCGAGCACGACGAGACCGTCCCGGACACGGGTGCGCAGCTCGCTGGACGGGTCCTCGGCCGCGTCAAGCAGCATCCGCTTCGCCGTGCCCCAGGCCGAGTTGATCAGGTTGCGGACCTCGGGGTGCTCGAGAACCTGGTGTTTGACCTGTTCCGCGCGTTTCATGGTTTCCGGGTCGGTCTGCAGGTCCTGCGAGAACTCGATCAGGAACGTGTCGATCGCCAGGCGCATCGGGTGGTTCACGTCGGTCTTGACGGACCAGGCGAACGACAGGATCTCGCTGTACACCTTGTCCGCGAGCAGCGAGTCGACGAACTTCGGCGACCAGGTCGGCGCCCGGTCCGACACGACGCGCAGCACGGCGGAGTGGTTGTCGCGGACCCATTCGTAGGCCCGGTCGCACAGCAGGTCGACGAGCTTGTGGTGCGCCCCGTCGGTCAGCACCCGGTTGAGCAGCGTGCCCAACGGCGGTCCCCACGGCACCGCCATCACGCGGGTGACAACGGCCTGTTCGACGACGGCCTGCACGTCCTCGTCCCGCAGCACGGTGACCGCGCCCCGGACCACGGTGGCCAGCTCGGCGGTGACCCGCTCGGCGTGGTCCGGCTCGGACAGCCAGGTGCCGAGGCGCCCCGCGATCGCCACCCGCTGAATCCGGTCCCGGACCACGTTCTCGGCCAGGAAGTTGGTGCCGACGAAGTCCCCGAGACTGGACCCGATCGTGTCCTTGCGGGTCGGGATGATCGCGGTGTGCGGGATTGGCAGCCCGAGCGGGCGGCGGAACAGCGCGGTCACCGCGAACCAGTCCGCGACCGCGCCGACCATGCTGGCCTCGGCGGTGGCCCGGAGGTAGCCGAGCCAGCCGTGCGCGCCGACGGCGGTGGTCACGATGTACACGACGGCGGCCGCCAGCAGCAGGCCGCCGGCCACCAGCTTCATCCTGCGTAGCTGCTGTCGTTTGACGAGCTGGGCAGGGGTCAGTTGCTCCACACCTCCATTGTTACCGCCGCCGCCATCGGGCGCGGAGCTTTCGAGGTCGTTTCTCCTGACGCACCCGGTCGCTGGATGTGGCAGGGTCGGGGTGTGCGTGTGCCTGCTCTCGTGTCGCGGATGCGGCCGTTCACCTCGACAATCTTCGCCGAAATGACCGCGCTGGCGGTGCGGACCGGCGCTGTGAACCTCGGTCAGGGCTTCCCGGACACGGACGGGCCGCCCGGCATGCTCGCGACAGCCCGCAAGGCGATCGCTGAGGGCGTAAACCAATATCCGCCGGGACCGGGCCAGCCGGAGCTGCGAGCCGCGGTCGCCGAGCACCGGCGGCGCTACGGGCAGGACTTCGATCCGGACCGTGAAGTGCTGATCACGGTCGGTGCGACCGAGGCGATCACCGCGGCGCTGCTGGCGTTGGTCGAGCCAGGCGACGAGGTGGTGGTGATCGAGCCGTACTACGACTCGTACGCCGCCGCGGTGGCGCTGTCCGGCGCGACCCGGCGGGTGGTCGGCCTGCGGCTGTCCGATGATGGCCGGTTCGCGTTGGACGTGGCGGCTCTGCGGGCGGCGGTCGGGCCGTCGACAAGGGCGATCCTGATCAACTCGCCGCACAATCCGACCGGGACGGTGTTCACGGCGGGCGAGCTGGCCGAGATCGCGGCCGTGTGCGTCGAGCACGACCTGATCGCGATTTGCGACGAGGTGTATGAGCACCTGGTCTACGACGGTGTCGAGCACATTCCGCTGGCCACGCTGCCGGGGATGGCCGAGCGGACGCTCAGCGTGTCGAGTGCGGGAAAGTCGTTCAACTGCACAGGGTGGAAGATCGGTTGGGCATGCGGCCCGGCCGATCTGGTGGCGGCCGTTCGTGCGACGAAGCAGTTCATGACATTTGTCGGCGGCGCACCATTCCAGCCGGCTGTCGCGTACGCGTTGCGCACGGAATTGCCATGGGTCGACGAACTGCGCGACGCCCTACAGACGAAACGCGACCGTTTGGCGGCCGGGCTCGGGGCGGCCGGATTCGCGGTCCAGCCGACTGCCGGCACGTACTTCATCTGCGCGGACGTGCGCCCATTGGGATTCACGGACGGCGCGGAGTTCTGCTTCGCCCTGCCGGAGCGAATCGGCGTGGCGGCGGTACCCGTGCAGGTGTTCACGGACCATCCGGAACCGTGGCGCCACTTGGTCCGCTTCGCATTCTGCAAACGGGACGACGTGTTGGACGAAGCCATCCGTCGCCTCGCCAACCTGTAGTCCTACCCGGCACCGAAGCAGACGAAGCCGAGGTGCCCGTGTTCCGCTTGTGCTGCGGCCAATGCGGCTGCCGGTCCGCCGCGCATCCCTTGGTGCAACGCCGTGACCAGGCCGACGGCCTTGCGATCCGGCACCGGCAGCACGCTTGCGATCACCGTCGACGTGCCGGACCGCAACAGCGCGGTCGCCAGTCCCATCACATCACCGCCCGGCTGCACCACCGCCCGGCCGGCATCACATGCGGACAGCACAACGATCCGAGGCGGTTTCCGTAGCCTCTGCACGTCATAGCCGTACAACGGCCCGTCCGCCAACTCCACTGACGAGAACAGCGGCTGATCGTCCCGAAACTGCCCGTGCGCCGCGATATGTACCAGATCAGCACCGTCCATCGCCGCCAACACGGCCTGCACCGTAGCCCGCCGCGCGGTCAGCAGTTGCCCGCCATGCGTTGCGTGCAGCGACCGAGCTTCCGGCCCGGCGTGCCGCAATCGAGGCCCAGCCACCCACACCCGCTGACCCGACAATTCGCCGGCTGTGGCCCGCAACCAGGCCCCAATCGACGGCGTAACCGAAACCGCACGCCCCCGACACGACGGCAGCGCAGCCCACGGCACCGCATGCCCATCGCCCGCTGGCACGACCACCAACGCCCGATCCCCAATCACCCCACGCAACGACCCAAGCAGCAACTCATCAACATCCGCAGCCGATCGGGCCGCAGCCGCCGAAGGTTGGCCGCGCATCGCCAGCGTCGCCGCGAACCGCATCGCACGCACGGCAGCGTCGATCACCGATGCCGTGCCGATCCGATGAAACCGGCAACGCCCATCCACATAGGACACCGCATGGCATTCACCGTCCATCACAAGGAAACTGATCAGCGCCGCCGCCCCCAGACGCTCCGTCAACTCCGGAAACGCCCACTCCGTCCGATCGACGCCGACCCCACTCCCGGTCCACTCCTGCGCCCGCACCCGCTGCTCCAGCCGACGCACCGCCCCGGCCGACCCGCCGGACGCCACCGCCGCCCGCAACTCGACCAACCGCCCCGCCAGCACCGGATCCGTCGGCGGCAACACCGGCGGTCGGTCCCCAGCCACCGCGCGGCAGCGGTCCGTCCATCGCAACACCGTTCTGGCCCGCCCACCGGCCAACGCCGCCCGCAACCCCAGGTCCGCCAACGCC
>DATBCR010000476.1:0-1711 GCA_036270375.1 Pseudonocardiaceae bacterium
CCCGGGTGGCGTCCACCGCCCAGACGTAGGCCGCCGGCTGTTGCGCGGTCGCCGCGACGTGTGGCAGGAAACGTGTGATCGTGGGGTCTTGCGAGAAGTGCAGGACTTCCCCCGGCGCGGGGCGCATGCACATGTCCTACCAAAGTTCCGGGTTCGCGGTGACCGGGCCTAGTCTTCCGGCCATCCGGGGTCGACCGCCGGGCCGCGTAACAGGTCCGCCAGCACCGGCAGCAGTTCGCGTACCCGAGGTTGCTGCCCGGCCCGTCGGCGGAACTCCCGGTTCAGCAGCCGCACGTCGTGCCGGATCGTGGCCGAGTCGATCTGCCGCAGGTCGTCGGCGAGCCATTCGACGATCTCGCACGCGCGGTCCATCTCGTCCGCCGTGGCCTGCGCGAGCGCGGTGCGGACCGCGAACCTGGCGCGGGATCTGCTTGCGCCGTCGGCGAAACCGGCGATCCCGGACTCCAGCAGCGCGGCCGCCTCCGCCGGCCGGCCGAGGTCGAACAGGCACCAGCCGCGGGCCATCGCGGTCGCGTCCGGCGTCGTCCAGATGCCGAGCACCGGTGCCACACCCGGCGCCTGACCGGCCTCGTCGAGCAGCACGGCTGAGCGGTCCAACGCCCGTAAGCACGCGTCGTGGTCGCCGAGCAGGGCGTAGCCTTGCGCTTCTCGTTGCGCGGCAAGGCCTCGCACGCGTGCGGTGGCCGCGGTGTCGGCCTGTGCCTGTTGCGCGAGGCCGATCGTCTGGTGCGGGTCGTCCGCGTACATGGTCATGTCGGCGCGGCGGAACAGGGCGTACGGGCGCAGCGACTCGTCTCCCGCGTGCGCGGCCATCCGGACGGCCATCCGGGTCCAGAACATGGCGTGCTGGTCGTTGCCGCTCTCCTGGCTCATCCAGCCGACGTACTCGGCGAACCGCGCGGCCAGCAGCCAGAGGTCGGCACTGGATTCGGCGGGGGCACTGCTGGCGATGGCGCGCAGGGTGTGTGTCTCGGCGATCAGCATGGGCAGGGTGAAAGCCGCGCTCACGAGCTGGCCGAGCGACCGAACCTGCACGTACCGCGCGCCGAACACCGCGAGCATGGTGTCCGGGTCGACCGGATGCCGGGTGGCGGCGAGGTTCATCCCGAACGCGGCCCGGACGTCCGGTCCGGCACCGGGCGCGACCCTGACCGTGCCGTCCGAGTCGAGGCTCATCGACCACGACCCGGTGTCCGGCCCCGTGGTTTCGGGTGGTTCCGTTGGCGTGTCGAGGTTCGCGGCGTCCATGGCGAGGGCGGCGAGTTCACCGCCCGCGTTGAGGACGGCGTCACACTGTCGCGCGAGCACGGGGTGCACCGTCTTGCCGCCGGATTCGATCTTGCTCAGGTGGCCCTTGCTGTAGTGGACGAGTTCACCGAACTTCGTGAGCGACAGATGGGCAAGCTGACGCCGCCGCCGAAGCTCGACGCCGAAGGCCAAGCGCCCTGGCATGCACCCTCCCCGGTAGCGTCCGGACCGCGTACGAAGAATTGTGCCCGGTATTCGCCCCAGAGGCTATATCTTGTCGGACAATTGACAGTGACAACTTGGGGTCAAATTCCCATCCTGGGAAGATCCCCGATATGGTCGCCGACCGTGGCCGACGGGTCCTGCCGTCTGCTAAAAACAGTTCGTGTCCGGGAAAAACACGCCACACGACAACGGCCGGTATTCCGCACGGGAGACCACG
>DATBCR010000477.1:0-1999 GCA_036270375.1 Pseudonocardiaceae bacterium
ACCAGGAACCGGTGGGGCGCGACGCCGGTGGCCGCCTTGAAGCGGCGGGTGAACTGGCTGATGCTCAATCCAGTCACCGCGGCCAGGTCGGCCAGCGGCAGCGGTTCGGCCAGTCGCCGCGCCATCAGTGCCCGCACCTCCGCCAGTTGTCGGTCGGTCAGGCTCGTGACCGGTAAATCGACCGGGGCACGGCGGGTGCCGTGGGTGCGGGCGAGGTGCGCGGCGAGCAGGCCGCCGATGTGGTCCACATAGGTGCGGGCGGCCGGCTGCCACTGCCGCACCACCCCGTCCAGCGCCAGCACCAACTGCTCCAGCAACGGATCGGCGACCCCGAGTTCCTCCGCTATCTCCACCGGACGGTCGCCGTCGTGCGCATGTTGCAGTGCCGCGTCGGCCAGGTACACGTGCACGGTGTCCAGCCGGCCGCCCAGTTCCACAGTCAACTGGCAACCGGCCGGGTGCACGAAAAGGCCGCCGGTGGGCACCACCCGGGAGCTGGTCAGGCGGGATCGGCCGCGCCGCACGGTGACCGGGCCGTTGAGGTGCAGGATCAGCTGGTGCGTGCCGGCCGGGTCGAATGTGGCCCGGTACGGGCGTTCGCGCTGCGTGGACACGTACAGGTCGGCCCAGCCGAGGCCGGCGCTGGTGCGGTCGGGCAGTACCCACGGCAGGCGCAGAATGCCGTTGGTGTCGAGCAGCCCCAGCTCCGCCACGCACCGACCTCCCGTCACTACATCGATTCCGTAGCGCCGGCCGTCGGACCAGCGGAATTCGATTCTACGACCGACCGACGATCAGGGTCTTGACAAGCCAGGTGGTCTAGTCCAATTTGAGGGACATGCTGTGACCCACCCCGCATTTCACCGTTACACGGGAGCGCGAATGCGTTTATCCAAACCCATACTGGCAACCGCGGTGGCGATGGCCACCGTGGCGGCCACGGCCGTCGGCATGATGGCGACAGCCACCACCGCGGCCGCGGCCACCCTGCCGACCCACCTGTTCTCGCCGTACTTCGAGGCGTTCCTCGGGGACAGCCCGGCGACCATCTCGTCGCAGTCCGGCAGCAAATTCCTGACCATGGCGTTCCTGCAGACCGCCAGCACGGGCTCGTGCACCGTGGACTGGAACGGCGACACGTCGATGCCGGTCGCCTCGTCCACGTTCGGCAGCGACATGGCGACGATCCGGGCCAACGGCGGCGACGTCATCCCGTCCTTCGGCGGCTTCACGGCCGACGACACGGCGACCGAGATCGCGGACAGCTGCACCAATGTCGCGTCGATCGCCCAGCAGTACGAGAACGTCATCACCACCTACAACGTGACCCGGCTGGACCTGGACACCGAGGACAACTCGCTCACCAACACCGCTGGCATCGACCGGCGGAACAAGGCCATCAAGATGGTCGAGGACTGGGCGGCCGCGAACGGGCGCACGGTCCAGTTCTCCTACACGCTGCCGACCGCGACCAGCGGCCTCGTCGACACCGGCATGAACGTGCTGCGCAACGCCATCACCAACAACGCGCGCATCGACATCGTCAACATCATGACGTTCGACTACTTCGACAACCAGCCGCACGAAATGGCGACCGACACCATGAATGCGGCGAACGGACTGGTCAGCGAGCTGCAGGGGCTGTTCCCGTCGAAGACCAACGCCCAATTGTGGGCAATGGTCGGCATTACCGAAATGCCCGGCATCGACGATTTCGGCGCCGCCGAAACGTTCACCACCGCGGACGCGACGACGGTCGAGAACTGGGCCGTGTCCAAGGGCATCAGCTCACTGTCGTTCTGGGCCGCCCAGCGCGACAACGGCGGCTGCGTCGGCACCGCCGGCAGCAACACGTGTTCCGGCATCGCGCAGAACCAGTGGCAGTTCGCGCACACGTTCCAGCCGTTCACCAGCGGCACCGGCCAGCCGCCACCGCCCACGAACGACTTCTCGATCTCCACGTCACCGTCATCCGCGTCCGTGGCCGCCGGCAGTTCCG
>DATBCR010000478.1:0-4371 GCA_036270375.1 Pseudonocardiaceae bacterium
GCTGCTTAGCGCCGCGCTGCAGTGCTATACCCGGCAGGCAATTAAGTCCACCAGCGGGCCCGAGACCATCACGTTCACGGGAAGCTAGCCGGCCGCAGCGGGCAGGCGCCCGAGCTGCTGTTCCCAGCCGGCGCGGTGGCCGCCGATGTGGGTGGTCGGCAGGCCGCGGTGCGTGAGCACGACCAACGTGTCGTCGCCGTCAGGGGTCAGCACGACCTCGACGGTCGAACCGCCGGGCGGCAGCGCGTCGCTGCCGGGGATGCCCCAGCTGAACACGACGCGGTACGGCGGGTCGACGGTGATGTAGGCACCGCGGGCGAGGCTCTCGCCCATGTCGAGCGCGAACACGCCGCCGGGCTGCGGCTCGAGCTCGGCCCGGTCGCCGATCCACGTGACAATCAGCGCGGGGTCGGTGAAGTACGGGAACACGACCTCGGGCGGTGCCTTGATGTGCTCGGTCGCGACGATGACGTCGTTGCGGATCTCGGCGGTCACGGCTGCCTCTTGGGTGTTCTGGGGTGAGCTGTTTCGACGGCCTTCTTCAGGCGGCTGAGGGCGTCCGGCCAGAACTCGGCGAGCAGTTCGCGCACCGGTTCGAGGGCCTCGTTGTGTAGCGCGTAGAGGCGGCGGGTGCCCTCGCGGCGCTCGGTGAGCAGGCCGGCCTGTTTGAGCACGGTGATGTGCTGGCTGACCGCCTGCTGGGTGAGGGTGAAGGTCGCCGCGATCCGGCCCGCGGGCAGCTCGGTGTGCTGGACGAGGCGCAGGATCTGGCGGCGGTGGGGGTCGGCGAGGGCCCGCAGCACCGCATCGGGTGCCGCGGGCGCCTTCGGCTGCGCCGTCACGCCGTTCATCGTGCCTCAGGCCCCGAACGGGGTGCCGGTGCCGGTCCTGACGACGGTCTCGATGCTGGACATGAAGAATGTCCAGGCGGCGAAGCAGGCGTCCCAGCACTCGAGTCGGCGAGTCAGGCCGGCGTGCCGGAAGCGCAGCTCGGTGCCGGTGCCGGCGGGGGCGATGTCGAACTCGATGGTCGTGCCGAGCCATTCCTTCGTGTGGGCGGTGGGTGTGGTCCCGTCGGCGGCGACCGACTCCCAGACCACGCGGGTGGGCGCGTTCTCGAGGACGCGCATCGCGTTGACGCCGTGCTCGCCGAAGCTGGTGACGAGCGTGCCGCCGACGGCCGCGTCGCCGGTGGTCGGGCCCCACCAGCGGCTGACGCCGTCGGCGGTGGTGAACAGCGCCGACACCGTGGCGGGGCTGGCGGGGAGGTTGAGTACCGCGGTGAAGTCCTCGATACGCGTGCTGGTGGTCATCCTGGTCTCCTCACGATGTGTACAAGCAGTTCCTTGTACAAGCTGATGGCTGTAAAGGTAGGCAGAGCGCAGTGTCTTGTCAAGGAGTGGTGGGTTAGTTGACCGCTTCCGCCAGCGCCACGGTGTCCTCGGGTGCCGGTGTGTCGGCGGCACGCAGCGCGAACGCGGCGCCCAGCAGCACTACCGGGTAGACGAGATAGCCGTAGCGGGTGGCCGGGGCCAGCATGATCGCCCCGGCGAGGCCGATCGCCATGCGGAGCGCGGCGTCCGCCGTGGTGCGTGGCGGCCTGCGGACCAGCCACGCCGCCATGGTCAGCCCGCCGAGCAGCAGCAGGGCAAGCGCGATGTCGTGCCCGATCGGCCCGGTGCGCGCGATCAGGTTGCCGGGCAACGGACTCGCGGCCGGCGAGTGCGCCCGGCCGAGCCCGACCGGGAAGCGGATCACGTGCTCGACGAAGCTGCCCGGATCCACCAGCAGCACCGGCAGGTTCAGCACCGTGCCGAGACCGGCCACGGTGGCCAGGAACCGGGCGAGTGCGGGCGACCCGAGCATGGCGGCCACCGCGACGGCCAGCACCACCAGCGCAGGGGTCGCCGTGAGTTTCATGCTGACGGCGACCGTGATCACCGCGGCGCACGGTATCGGCCGCCGTGCGTGCAGCAGGGCGAGCGCCAGCAGCATCAGCGACACGATCGCCACGTCGTCGCCGGCCACCGACAACGTCAGCACGGTGAGCGGGCAGGCGACCACGAGTTGCAGCGCACGCACCGGGATGGATGGCCGGCCGGCCACCCGCAGCGCCAGCGCCACGATGGCCACCGATCCGACCGCGAACGCGATCCGGGCGTCACCGAGCGGCGACGCGGCCCCCAGAATGGCCCGTGGCAGCCCGAAAACGGTCATCACGGGGCCGTAGGGCGTGTAGTCGTCGACGATCGGCGGGCGGCCGAGCGCGGCCAGGTCGGTGTAGGGGGTGCCGTGGTGCAGCAGGAGGGTCATCGAGCGCTCGATGACCCACACCTCGGGCTGCTCGCTCCACAGCACCCGGCGCAGCCGCGTGATGAGCAGGACGACGAGCGGTACCACCATGCCCAGCACGGCGATCAGCCCGATGGGGGTGTGGCGGGAGACCACCAACCGCCGCCACCGGCCGACCGTCGCCTGCGGATTCGTGCGCAGCGCGAACACGGCCTGCCCGAGCCCGAACAGGTAGCCGGCCAGCGAGATCGCGCCCCAGATCCGATAGCCGAAGAACTCGGAAGTCAGCGCCGTACTGCCGGCGAAAACCGTGCAGGCCAGGTAGAAGACGACGTCCAGTTGGCGGGAACGACGGCCGCCGGTGTCGTTTCGCGCGCCCCATCGCGACATGGCGATAGGCCGCATCGGGTCACCCTCCGGTCGTCGGTCGCCACAGGCTACAGAGCCGAATCAGTAGGCGTGCGGGGATACCGAAATTCCGAGGACGTGGCGTTTATCGCAGGGCCGGGATGCGCGGGGTGTAATGGGCCAGCAGGTCGGCGTTGGCCACGTCGCCGCCGGGCACATTGGTGCTGCGCCACATCGGCAGCGCAACGCCCTGTTCGGCACCGATGTCGATCAGCCGCACCAGGACCAGGTTCCATAGGAACGCGTTGGCCACCGTGGAGATCGGCGCGGCGACGGGTGCGTCCAGCGGGTAGGTCGAGTCGCCCGGCGGGACCAGGGTGTCCAGCACCACCGTGGCGTTCTCGGCCAGCGTGCTGTCGGCCCGCCGGGGCGCGACGGCGCTGGCCGGTCCGGACGTCACCGCGACCACCGGCCGGCCGGCGGCCCGGACGAGGCCGGCCAGCTCCACCGGGTACGGGTTCACACCGGACGTGGAGAACACCACGAGCACGTCCCGCTCGCCGAGCGGATCGGGGCCGAGCACCTCGCCGGCAAGGCCGAAGCGGCGTTCCGCCTTCGTGCTGCTAACCGCGCCGTGCAATGGCAGCAGGTCCGGGTGGTACAGCGGCCGCACGCAGGCAAGGCCGCCGGCCCGGTAGAACGTCTCCGCCACCGCGGCCAGCGAGTGTCCCGCACCCGCCGTGAGCACGGTGCCGTCGGCACGGACGCACGCGAGCAGCAGCTCGGCCACCTCCGCCACGGCGGCCGCGTTGTGTTCGGCCACCCGGTTGAGATGCAGACGCACCGCCTGTTCGAATGCGGTGCAGGTGGGGTCGGTGATCGTCATCGGCCGGTGTGCCCTCTCTGCTGGTTCGCTCCGATTGGTCTATACCACGGGCCAAGATCGGTCAAGTCCCCAGCCGGTCAAGATCTTCTGGCCGGTCCACGTCGGCGCCGGTCGCGACGTCGGCGCACGGGATGTCGAGGACCGGGTGCGCGCGCAGGTAGTCGCGGGCACCGACGTCGCCGACCGCGGCCTCGATCACGCCCGGCCAGTGCGACCGGCCGATCAGGACCGGATGCCCCGGCACGCCGTCATAACTGGCCCGCGCCAATACATCCGGCCTCGCGAGCACGAGCAACCGGGCCACCGCCGCCGACGTCACGCCGGGCACGTCCACCGGCAGGACCACCACCGCCGTCGGGCCGCCCAGCGCCGCGAGTCCAACACGGACCGACGAACCCATGCCCTCGGGCCAGTCCGGGTTGTCCACCAGCACGCACCCGGCTAGCCGCGCCCGCGCCCGCACCGTGTCCGCCCGCGCACCGAGCACGACCACCACCGGCCGGCAACCCGCGCCGGTCAGCACATCGGCCGCCGACTCGACGAACAGCCGGCCACCGTGCGACACCAGCGCCTTCGGCATACCCATCCGCCTTCCCGCGCCAGCGGCGAGCAGCAAGCCGGCGACGTCACCGTTACCGGCCGTCGTCATCGGTTTCCGGGTTGTCCAGCAGGTGCCGCATCAGCAGGGCCGTGAGCGTCCCGCCCGCCTCGTCGGTCACCCAGTGCGACACGTCCGCGAGCATCTCGAACCGGTACCGGCCGGTGACGAACTTCTCCGCCGCGAAGGCCGCCGCCGAGCCGACCGCGACATCTTCGGTGCCCCACACGTACAGCGTCGGCACAGC